>JBOGFO010000375.1:0-4968 GCA_050743445.1 Acidimicrobiia bacterium | reverse complement strand
CGGGCCGGGATGGACCCGGACGTCGGTGCCGCCTGGACCCTCCAGAGCACCCTGCTCGAGTTCCTGGAGTCGGCCTGGACGGAACCCGATGAGGGGATCTGGGAGGTGCGGGGCCCGAGGCGCCACTTCACCCATTCCAAGGTGATGGCGTGGGTCGCCCTCGACCGTGCGGTGCGGGCGGTGGAGCGTTTCGGCCTCGACGGTCCCGTCGAGCGGTGGCGGGCCCGGCGGGCCGAAGTCCACGAGGAGGTGTGCCGGGAGGGCTTCGACCCGGACCGGGAGACGTTCACGCAGTACTACGGCTCCGCCGAGCTCGACGCCGCCGTCCTCATGATCCCCCTGGTCGGGTTCCTCCCCGCCGACGACCCCCGGATGACCGGCACCGTGCGGGCCATCGAACGGGAGCTGTACCGGGACGGCTTCGTGATGCGTTACTCGCAGCCCGACGCCTCGGTGGACGGGTTGCCGCCCGGCGAAGGCGCCTTCCTGGCCTGTTCCTTCTGGCTGGCCGACAACCTGGCCCTCCAGGGCCGGACCGCCGAGGCCCGGGCGCTCTTCGAGCGTCTCCTGGACCTCCGCAACGACGTCGGCCTGCTGGCCGAGGAGTACGACCCGTCGGCCCGCCGGCTGGTGGGGAACTTCCCTCAGGCCTTCTCCCACGTCGGCCTGGTCAACACCGCCCGGAACCTGTCGTCGCAACCGGGCCCGGCCCGCCACCGCCAGGACAGCTGACCGGCCCACCCGCTTCTTGCGTTCCTCCGGAACGACATGTGTTCCGGAGAACGCCGGAACGGGGACGCTCGACCCTTCAGAGCGGGGAATCGAGGTAGGCCTCCGTCAGCCAGCCGCGCAGCTCGTCGTCGAGGTCCTCCGGGCCCCGCAGGTTGGCCACGTGGTAGTAGCGGCCGTGGTAGGCCTCGACCTTCCTGACGATCGTCCGGTGCCGGACGGTCCTCGGCAGCGAGAACGACAGCGCCACCCACTGCTGCTTCGGTCGCAGCTGGGCGAAGGACCGGGAGCGCTTGAGGAAGATCCCGACCGACACCGGTTCCACATGCACGGGCCCGATGGTCTCCACGTGGCGCATGACGGCCTCGAAGATCGGCCGCTCGTGGTCCGGTCCGGTGGAGAAGTACTCCTCCAGGGACATCGCCGGGGCGCACTCGTGGGACTGGCGGGCCTCGCCCGAACTGGCGCCCGCAATCGGGACATGTCCACGCCGGCATCCGAAAATCGTGCCTCACCCGGAGGGTGCCCGTCCTAGATTGCCCGGGCGTGACCACCCTGCACGGCGCTCTGGCCCAGCTCCGGCCCGCCCAGCGGGAGGACATCCCCGATCTCGTGAAGATCCGCCTGACACCCGAGGTCCTCGACCGCTGGCGGGGTGGGGACGACATGGAGGTCGCGGTCGAGGAGGACTTCGCCGAGCCCGACGTCACCAGCTACGTGATCGTGCTCGAGGAGCGGGTCGTGGGCTGGATCCAGTGGGGCTCCGAGGAGGACCCGGACTACCGGCACGCCAACATCGACATCTACGTCGATCCGGCCGTCCACGGCCGCGGCGTCGGCACCGACGCCGTCCGCACCCTGACCCGGCACCTGCTGGTCGACCACGGCTACCACCGCCTCGTCATCGACCCCGCGGCCGACAACGCCCCGGCGATCCGCGCCTACGAGAAGGTCGGCTTCCGCCCGGTCGGCATCATGCGCCAGTACGAGCGGGGCGCGGACGGCACCTGGCACGACGGCCTGCTGATGGACCTGCTGGCCCCTGAATTCGTCGAGGACTCTTGAACGATCGAGACCCTGGAGAAGCCATGACCTCCACTGACATCCACTTCGCCGACGTGTCCGCTCCCGTCCCCGACCTGGATGACCTGGCCGCCACGGTCGCCACCCTGGCGTCGCGCCTCACCGGCGGTGCCACGGTGGACGAATGCCTGGCGACGGTGTGGGAGTGGGACGCCCTGCGCCGGGAGGTCGACACCTACCGGGCCCTCGTCCACCTGCGCTTCAACCAGGACACGGCCGATCCCGACCACAAGGCGGCCCGGGAGGCGTGGGACGAGGCCGAGCCCCGCTGGACCGAGCTGGAGGTCTCGATGAAGCGGGCCCTGCTCGGCCACCACCTGCGGAGCGGGCTGGAGGAGGCCCTGGGCGGGCAGGCCTTCGCCCTGTGGGAATCCGAGACGCTGGCCTTCGACCCCGCCATCAAGGACGACCTGGTCGCCGAGTCGAAGCTGGGCGCCGAGTACGTCGAGCTGCTGGCGGCGGCCGAGCTCACCTTCGGGGGCGAGCAGCTCAACCTGTCCTCCATCCTCAAGCACCGGCAGAGCGCCGACCGGGACATCCGCCACGGCGCCGAGCAGGTGGTGTGGGAATGGTTCGCCGACCAGGGTGAGACGCTCGACCGGATCTTCGACGACCTGGTGCGCCTGCGGACGTCGATGGCCCGGCGCCTGGGCTTCGACGACTTCGTCGGCCTCGGCTACCGGCGCATGTGCCGGGTGGACTACGACGGTGCCGACGTCGATCGCCTGCGGAGCGCCGTCCGGGACCACGTCGTGCCCCTGGCCACCGAGCTCACCCGGCGCCAGGCCGGGGCCCTCGGCCTCGAGCACCTGTGCGCCTGGGACGAGGGCGTCCATGACCTCGAGCCCAGCCCCGCTCCCCTGGGCGACCACGACTGGATGCTGGCCCGGGCCCGGGAGATGTTCGACGCCATGGGCGAGCTCGGGCCCTTCTACCGCCAGATGGACGACGGGGGCTTCCTCGACCTCGACACCCGCAAGGGCAAGGCGGGCGGCGGGTTCTGCACCAGCTTCCCCACGCACGGCATGCCCTTCGTCTTCGCCAACTTCAACGGCACCAAGGGCGATGTCGAGGTCTTCTCCCACGAGATGGGCCACGCCTTCCAGAACTGGAAGAGCCGCACCCAGCCCCTGTCCGACTACCGCTGGCCCACCTTCGAGTCGGCCGAGGTGCACTCCATGAGCCTCGAGTTCCTGGCCGGGCCCCAGATGGACCTGTTCTTCGGTGCCGGCGCCGAGCGCTTCCGCCGCATCCACCTCACCGAGTCGGTGCTCTTCCTGACCTACGGCACCGCCGTCGACCACTTCCAGCACGAGATCTACGCCAATCCCGATATGACGCCGGCCGAGCGCCACGACCTGTGGCGCTCCATGGAGCGCACCTATCTCCCGTGGCGGGACTGGGGCGATCTTGACTATCCGGCCCGGGGCGGGCGCTGGCAGCAGCAGCGCCACATCTACCTGATGCCCTTCTATTACATCGACTACGTCCTGGCCCAGACGTGCGCCCTGCAGTTCTGGGTCCGGGCCGAGAGCGACCGGGACGGGGCCATGCGCGACTACGTCGCCCTGTGCGAGAAGGGCGGGGCCGCCCCGTTCCAGGCGCTCGTGCGCGCCGCGGGGCTCCGCAGCCCCTTCGACGACAGCGTCCTGGCCGAGGTCGTCGACCGGGCCCGGGTGGCGCTGGGCGCCTGATAGTCCTTCCGGGCATGCCGTTTCCACCTCACGCGCAATCCGCATGCCCGGTTCGAGGTGATCGGTCGACCGGACCCCTCCCGCCGTCTGGCGTTCCTGCCGGGCGACAGATGCCGGTGAGGAACGCCGGTTCGGGGTACGTAGCGCCCCCCACCCGCTACATGCGTGCATTCGTCGGACCCCATGGGGCCTGACAGATGAACGCACCTATGCGACGGGCCGGGCCTGACCGGTTCGGGCCGAACGCCCGGATTGGTACGTTTGGCGTCGCTTCTTTCCTGCTTCTGACAGGCAGGTGACGTTTCGTCGGGTTCGGCAGGATGAGAAATGCCCGGTCTAGAACCCTCCGCATGACGGCCGAGGCCCCCCCGGCGAGTCGAGCGCCCCTGTCGGAAACCGAAGGACCCTGACTTCGTGAAGCTGCTGTTCCCCCGAGTGCTGTCCCTGTCGCTGTGCGCCGCCGTGCTCTGCGGCCTGGCCCCCGGCGTCGCGCGCGCCGCCGATCCGGTGGCCGGCCGCCTCTCCGGGCTCATCGAGGACTCCGCCGGCGAGCCCATCCGCGGGGCCGAGGTCCGCTTGTCGGACCATGGGACCGGGGCGCTGGTGGCCTCCGACGGCACCGCCGCCGACGGCCGCTACTCGATGTCCCCTCCCGCCGGCCGCTACGACCTCGACGTCAGCGCCGAGCGTGACGGCAAGACCCTGGCGGCCAAGGTGCGCGACGTCGAGGTCGGGACCGACAGCCGGCTCAATGTGGTTCTGGCCGGCGATCCGGTCGAGTCCGCCACCCTGTCCGGCACGCTGCGCGACGGCTCCGGCAATCCCCTCCCTCTCTTCGACATCTACGCCGGCGGCCACACCGTCACCGACCAGGACGGCCGCTTCGTCCTCGAGGTCCCGGAAGACAGCTCTGGCCTCAAGGCCAGCCTGCCCGTGGACAGCGGCGTGGTGGAAGCGGGCGACGAGGATTTCGTCCTCACCCGGGACCGCGAGCTCGATCTCATCCTGCCCCTCGTCACCGTCGACGCCGTCGTCCGCAGCCCGGACGACGTCCCGCTCCCCGACGCGAGTGTCCGGCTCGAGTCGAACCAGACCTGCTCGTCGTGCTCGGGAGCCTTCGATCTCTACGACGGCGCCGGCACCACCTCCCGGCGGATGAACCGCACCCGGGTGACCGGACCCGACGGCCGGGCCCGCTTCCTCGGCCTCCCCACCTCCGACCTCACCGTGTCCGTCACGGCCGCCGGCTACGAGCCGGTCCAGATCACCGGCAAGCGGGCCACCGGCGCCTCCACCACCATCGAGGTCGTGGTCCCGCCCACGACCCGCACCGCCCAGGCGATGTCGGCGGCGGCCGTGAACCCGGGCGAGCCCATCCTCTCGGGCTTCCTCGACTTCGCCGGCCTGTTCGACCCGAGCACAGCCTCCGTGAGCCTGGCCGCCGGAAGCCAGGAAGTGGCGT
>JBOGFO010000374.1:0-4423 GCA_050743445.1 Acidimicrobiia bacterium | reverse complement strand
GGGTGGCCGCCCTCATCGGCTGCGGCGTCCTCACCGGGATCGGAACCCCCGTGGAGATCCGCGACGACGTCGAGATCGAGTCCCCCCGGGCCGGCGAGGTGAAGCTCCGGGTGGCCGCTTCCGGGGTCTGCCACTCCGACCTCTCGGTGCAGAACGGCACCATCATGTCGCCCCTGCCCTGCATCCTCGGCCACGAGGGCGCGGGCGAGATCGTCGAGGTGGGCGAAGGCGTCACCAGCGTGGCCCCGGGCGACCATGCCGTCGTGTCCTGGGTGCCCCAGTGCGGGCAGTGCTGGTTCTGCAAGAAGGGCCAGCGGCACCTGTGCGAGAAGGGCTCCATCGGCGCCATCACCGGGGGCATGCTCGACGGCACCCCCCGGCTCAGCTCCGGCGGTGCCCCCCTGTTCCAGATGGCGGGTGCCGGAACGTTCTCCGAGTACATCATCCTGCCCGAGATCGCCACGGTGAAGATCGACCCCGACGTCGACCTGCGGGTGGCCGCCCTCATCGGCTGCGGCGTCCTCACCGGTGTGGGCGCGGCCCTCAACACGGCCCGGATCGCCGAAGGCGACACCGTGGCCGTCATCGGTTGCGGGGGCGTGGGCCTCAACGTCATCCAGGGCGCCCGGGTGGCCGGCGCCGCCGAAGTGATCGCCGTGGACACCGCCGCCGCCAAGCTCGACATGGCCAAGACCTTCGGCGCCACCCACAGCGTCGACGCGTCCCGCAATGCCGTCGGCGGTGTGATGGAGGCCACCGGCCAGCGGGGGGCCGACGTGGTCTTCGAGGTGGTGGGCTCCGGCCCGACCATCGAGGCCGCCGTCACCATGACGCGCCGGGGCGGCCAGACCGTCCTCGTGGGCGTCCCCAGAATGGACGTGATGCTGACCGTGCCCGCATTCATCGGGATGCTGGTCGCTGAAAAGACCATCTCCGGGTGCTGGTACGGGTCGTCCGACGTGTCGAGAGACGTCCCCCGGATCATCAATCTGTGGCGCGAGGGGCGCCTGCGGCTGGAGGAGCTCATCTCTCAGGAGATCACCCTTGAGGGCATCGAGAGCGCTTTCCAGGCCATGGGAACCGGCGAAATCGCCCGCTCCGTGATCGTCTACTGACGCAGGCCGCGCGCAGATCGGGGCAAATCCGACAGCGAAGCGTCGGAACTTCTGCTTGCAGTGTCACGCGTGTTGATCTAGTTTTTCTAATTGGTCGATTTCTTCCATTAGCTCATTGCTCTTATTGTTAATTATTGTTCTCGGTTGTTAACCGAAGTAGCCCAAACGAAAGGACAATCGACCTATGAGGGCCAAAGTTGCAGTTGTGGTTCTTGTTGCATTTGGGCTTCTTGGGGCGTTCGTGATCACGGCTGACGCCGCTGACCGCGCCCAAGTGGCTAGCGACGACATCGTGCTCATGGACTCCGGGAACAGCATCAGCAGCCCGGTCGTCCCGATGGACCGGGGTGACGGTGACTCCGATTCGGCCGATGACGACGAAGAGTGCATCGCGGAAGACGAAGTCCTCGTCGGACCGGTGTGCGTTGACGCTGACGTCATCACAGTCGAACTTGAGGATATCCTTACCACCTAGACAACAACGCCCCCACCCGTGACTCCGGGAACACCCGCCCCGGCAAGACACACCGGGGCTGTCTGAGGGAGGCACCTGCTGAGCCGCTCACAGAGACCCCATTCGGGAGGGAGCAAGCTACCCGTCAGAACCCCCGGACCTCACCGGTCCGGGGGTTCGCGCGTCCGTGGCGTGTTCCTGTTCACGGTTGTGGGATTCCTGCTGGCGCCGACGATCCCCGCCGGCGCCGGCACCGACGGTGTGACGACCCCCCTTCCCCCCGCCTCGCGGCGCGCCGGAAAGACGTTCAGCTTCCGGCCCTGGATCAGCGCCAACGGCCGCTTCGTGGCCTTCGATTCCGACTCCCCGGCGCTGGTGACCGGCGACACCAACGGCGTGCGTGACGTCTTCGTGCACGACCGCGCCACCGGCGCCACCGACCGCGTGAGCCTCGCCGCCGACGGCAGCGAAGCGGACGGCCAGAGCCAGCGCCCCTCCCTGTCCTCCGACGGCCGCTTCGTGGCCTTCTGGTCGGACGCCACCAACCTGGTGCCCGACGACACCAACGACGAGGCCGACGCCTTCGTCTACGACCGGATCGACAACGTCATCCGGCGGGTCAGCGTGGGCCCGGACGGCGTCCAGGCCAACGGCGAGAGCCTCCGTCCCGTCATCAGCGGTGACGGCTCGGTGGTGGCCTACGAGTCCGCCGCCCGGAACCTCACGGGCAAGGACCTGATCGGCCGCTCGACGGACACCAACCAGGCCCGGGACGTCTTCGTCTACGACATGGTGGAGTCGACGACCACGCGGGTGAGCGTCGGATCCGATGGTGCCCAGGGGACGGGCGAGAGCCTGCGCCCCTCCCTCAGCGCCGACGGTCGCCTGGTGGCCTTCCAGTCGGAGGCCGCCTTCGACGCCGCCGACACCAACGAATCCCGAGACGTCTACGTGCACGACCGGGAGAGCAAGACCACAACCCGGGTGAGCCTGTCCGACACCGAGGCGGAGGGAAACGGCGGCAGCTTCAGCCCCTCGCTGAGCGCCGACGGGAACCACGTGGCCTTCTGGTCCAACGCCTCCAACCTGGTCGACGGCGACGCCAACGGCACCAGCGACATCTTCGTGCGCGACATCGAGGAGGGCGCCACGAAGCGGGCCAGCGTCACCAGCGACGGCATCGAGGGCGACGGCGACAGCTCCGACCCCTCGCTCTCCCCCGACGGGCGCTACGTGGCCTTCTGGTCGGCCGCCGACAACCTGGTGGCCCGGGACAGCAACGGCGTGCGGGACGTGTTCCTCCACGACCTCGAGGACGGCAAGACGGTCCGGGCCAGCGTGGCCAGCGACGGGGCGCAGGCCGACGCCGACTGCTACGCCCCCAACGTGGGCGGTGGTGGCGACATGGTGGCCTTCGACTCGGAAGCCACGACCCTGGTGGCGGGAGACACCAACCCGGGAAGCGACGTCTTCCTCTACACCAGCTGAGGGCCCCCAGCATGAACCCCGCAGCATGAACCCCGCCCGAATGAACCCCGCCGACCCCTGCCGGCTCGTCACCCCCACCGAGCGCGTGCCCCAGCCCGCGGCCGGCATGGTCCGCGAGCAGGCGGTGGCCACCGAGGGCATGTGGGCGGGCCTGGCCTTCACCGGTCCGGGGGCCGACTCCGGCTGGCACCACCACGGCGACTACGAGTCGACCATCTACGTGGTGTCGGGGCGCATGCGCATGGAGTCGGGCCCGGGCGGGGAGGTCGTCGCCGACGGCGGCCCCGGCGATTTCATCTACGTCCCGCCGCACGCCATCCACCGGGAGAGCAACCCCTTCGACACGGAGAGCCAGCTGGTAGTGGTACGGGGCGGCGGTTCGGGGCCCCCGGTCTACCCCGTGGACGGCCCGGCGGACTGATTCAGCCGGCGTCGGGCTGGTCGTCGGCGGGCTGGTCGTCGTCCGGCCGATCGTCGCCAGCCTCGGAACCCTCCCGGCCCGGGCGGCGCTGCCAGGCCTGGAAGCCCTCGAGCATGGCCATGAACATGGCGGTGGCCTCCTCCGGGTCGGGCCCCTCCCCCACCACGCCGGCCAGCCGGGCGGCATCGTCGTCCGTGATTCCGAGGCCGAGCCGGGAGATGGCGGCTTCGATCCCGCCGCCGGTCACCGCGCCGGTGCCCTCGGAGCCGGGCGGCGGCCCCTGGAGCATCTCGGCCAGGCGCTCCATGATCCGCCGGCGCCGCTCGTCGTCCAGGTCGCGTCCGGAATCGCTCACGTCTGTTTGTCTAGCCGTCCCCCGGGTACGGTGCGAGCCGTGATCGACAGCTACCGGTTCCTCCCCCGCAGCTTCGTTCCCATGTACGAGAATCCGTCCCCGGTGCCCGGCGAGGACGGCGAGGTGTGGGCGCCGCTGCCCACCCGCCTGGCCGAGGCCCGCCTCGCTCTCGTCACCTCCGCCGGCCTGTACCTGGAGGGCGACCAGGAGCCCTTCGACGCCGAGCGGGAGCGGCGGGAGCCGACGTGGGGCGACCCCACCCACCGGGTGCTGCCCGCCTCCCTGGCCGGCCGGGCTCTGGGCATGACCCACCTCCACGTCAACCCCGACGACGTGCTGGCCGACCCCGAGATCGCCCTGCCGCTCGAGGGCCTGGCCGCCCTGGTGGACGAGGGTCGCGTGGGCGCGGTGGCGCCGTCGCACTACTCGGTGATGGGCTTCCAGGCGCCGGGACTCGACGTGTGGCGGGAGGAGACGGCGCCGGCCATCGTCGCCCGACTCCGGGACGAAGCGGTGGACGGGGTGGTCCTGGCCCCGGTCTGACCGGACTGCTGCCGGAACGTGCCCGTGCTGGCACGTCGGATCGAAGC
>JBOGFO010000373.1:0-2390 GCA_050743445.1 Acidimicrobiia bacterium | reverse complement strand
GTAGAGGTCCTTCACCTCGTCCACGAGGTGGGTGGCGGGTACGTGGGCGAGGCGTCCACTGTCCCTGAGCTCGACCACCGATGACACCGGGTCAGGGTCGGCGAAGAGACGTCCGTCGCCGTAGTCGGCCGGACGCCCGGTGGGGTCGAGCGTCCAATACGACGCTTCGAGGGCGATGCCGCTCGGGTCATTGAAGTAGATGGAGCGCAGGAACCCGTGGTCGACGACGTCAGTGACCTCGCAGTCGGCCTCCTTCAGCCGTTCCCGCAAGGAGAGGAGCGCTTCCTCGTCGGGCAGGGCGAGGGAGAGGTGGTCGAACTGGGCCGCCCGGGGAAAGGGCACCCCGGCGGGCTTGGCGAAGCTCTCCACCTCGGTGTTCAGGTACTCGAAGAACGCAATCGTGGTGCCGGGAGCGAACTCGAAGAAGTAGTGCTTGAAGTCGTCGGTGGCGACGGTGGCCACCAGCCGGGCGCCCAGCACCCCGTGGTAGAAGCGCGTGGTGGCATCCATGTCGGTGGTGATGAGGGCGAGGTGGTGCACCCCTCGCCAGTGGGGGTTCTCCCGGTCCTGGTCCATGACTACCTCCCCGTGCTGTCGCGCTGTGACCCTCCACGCTAACGGCGACGGGACCCTGGTTGGGCGAGGGACGTCGGTCAGCTGTGCCGGGACAGGGCGCGGAGGCGGCCGAGCGTGCGGGCGAGCACCCGCGAGACGTTCATCTGGCTGACTCCCAGCCGCTCGCCGATCTGCGTCTGGGTGAGTCCCTCGACGAAGCGCAGCTCGAGGATCTCGCGCTCGTGTTCGGGCAGCCGGGACAGGAGCGCGGAGATGTAGGTCCGCCCCTCGGCCGCGGCCAGGCCGCTGTCGACCCCGCCCGGCTCGGACACCCTGCGGTCGGGGCGCGGTGCATCCAGAGAGGCGGGGTGCTGCGCCGCACCCACCTCCATGGCCTCGAGGACGTGGTCCTCCGTCAGGCCCGTCCGCTCGGCCACATCGGCGGCCGTGGGGGAATGACCGAGCTCCTGGGCCAGGTCGTCGGCGGCCCGGACGACCTCCAGATAGTGCTCCTGCAGGGAACGGGGGACCCGCATCACCCAGGTTCGGTCTCGGACGTGGCGCTTGAGTTCGCCCACGATCGTGGCCTGGGCGAACACGACAAAGGGTCGTCCCAGGTCCGGATCGAACCGGTCGATCGCATGGAGCAAACCGATCCGGGCCACCTGGGCGAGATCCTCGACCGATTCCCGACGGGTATGGAACCCCCGGGCCAGGCTGAAGGCGAAACCGTCGTAGGCAGCGGCCAGCTGATTCCGGACCGCCCGGTCACGCCCGATGGCGTAGTCACGGTGCAGACCCGGCAGAGCACAGTCGGACGGCGATGCCATATCGCCCATGGGGCTACCTGACGTTGCGGATCGAACCGGGAGGCAAGCCTACCGGCGAGCGCAGGCGGTCAACCCGGGGTTAACTGTTTTTCAAGGGGCAAGACCCCATGGTCGGAGCGCCGAAACACTCCGACGTGACGGGCGCCGAATCAGCAGTGGACTGTGTCTGGCGGGACCTGCAGCGGCCTCTGCTGCGTTACCTGCAGGGCTTCGACCGGTCCGCTGCCGAGGACCTGGCCTCGGACGTCTGGGTGGAGGTGGCCCGCCGCCTCCCCGACTTCTCCGGGGGCGAGACGGAGCTGCGGGCCTTCGTGTTCACGGTGGCCCGCCACAAAGCCATCGACCACTGCCGCAAGGCCCAGCGGCGGCGGACCTCCCCGGTGGCCTGGCTCCCCGAGCGCCCCGGGGAAGACGACTCCGAAGCGCTCGCCCTCGACGCTCTGGCCACCTCCGCCACGCTCGAGCTGCTCGGCACCCTGCCCCCCGAGCAGGCCCGCGTCGTGGCCCTGCGGGTCATCGCCGGGCTCGACGGCACCCGGGTGGCCCGGCTCACCGGCCGGAGTCCGGGGGCCGTCCGCGTGATCCAGCACCGTGCGTTAAGGACCCTGGCGCGGCGGGTCAATTCTGCGCCGGCCCGTGTAACGCCCACTCCTGCCGAAGCGCTCTTCCGCTCACGATGACCCACCCCATCCCCCCGACCGCCCCCCACCACCGGAGGTCAACCGTGCTGCCCCGCAACTTGAAGACCCGAATGGCTGCCAGCCTCCTCGCCGGCAGCCTCACCCTGACCGGCGGCCTGGCCGCCGCCGGCGCCCTCGGCGGCCCCGCCGATTCCCTCATCCTGAAGGTCGCGGTCGACGACCCGACCCTTGAAGCTCCGCCCGCCGCCCCGGCCGATCCCTGTGACACCGGGGACGAGGGAGATGCCGGGGACGGCGGCGCGGTAACCCCCGGCGGCGACGGCACGGCAGACCCGGCGCCCGCCCCCGACGCTCCCGCCGATCC
>JBOGFO010000372.1:0-4078 GCA_050743445.1 Acidimicrobiia bacterium | reverse complement strand
CCCGGGCGGCGCGCTCGCGGGGGTCCATGTTCTCGAGGGAGCGGAAGGCCTCGAAGTCGGGGTGGCGGAACGACGCGTTGTCGTCCAGGGAGACCTTGGCGTCGAGGGCCACCACCTCGCCGCTCTTGGTCAGGATGAGCGGGTTGACCTCGACGAGGTCGGCGTCGAGCTCCACGAACGCCCGGTACAGGCTCTTGAGGACGGCGATGGCGCCGCTGCGGGCCTTCGGGTTGAGCTTGGCCCCGAACACGAGCCGGCGGGCCAGGAAGTCCTCCAGGCCGAGGAGCGGGTCGACGTGCACCTTGGCGATGGCTTCGGGATCCTCGGCCGCGACGGCCTCGATGTCGACGCCGCCTTTGGCACTCACCATGCCAAGGTGCCGCTTGGCCGCCCGGTCGAGGGTGAAGGAGGCGTAGTACTCCTCGGCGATGTCCGACGCCTGCTCGACCCAGAGGCGGCGAACGACGTGGCCCCTGATGTCCATCCCGAGGATGTTGCCGGCGTGGGTGCGGACCTCGTCGGCGTCGCCGGCCAGCTTGATGCCGCCGGCCTTGCCGCGTCCGCCCACCTGGACCTGGGCCTTGACCACCACCGGGTAGCCCAGGCGCTCGCCGGCGGCGACCGCGTCGTCCACGGTGTCGACCGCCTCCCCCTGGGAGGTCGGCACGCCGAAGCGCGCCAGAAGCTGCTTGCCCTGGTATTCGAAGAGATCCACTTGGTCCTCTCTGTCGCGGCCTCGTCAGCCGGCCCGGGATTCGCGGGCGGCGAGGGCGTCGTTCAGCCAGTCGACGATGGCCTGCATGGGCGTGCCAGGGGTGAAGATCTCGGCCACACCGTTCTCCTTGAGGAGCGGGATGTCGCCGTCGGGGATGATGCCACCTCCGAACAGCAGGACGTCGCCGACCCCTTTCTCCTCCAGCTGCTGGAGGACACGGGGGAAGAGCGTCATGTGGGCACCAGAGAGGAGCGACAGTCCGACGGCGTCGGCGTCCTCCTGCACCGCCGTCTCCGCCACCTGCTCGGGCGTCTGGTGCAGTCCCGTGTAGATGACCTCGAAGCCGGCGTCCCGCAGGGCCCGGGCGATCACCTTGGCGCCGCGGTCATGACCGTCGAGCCCCGGTTTGGCCACGATGACGCGGTAACGACGCTCGACGGGATCGGGCACGGCCAAACGATATCCGCCCCCTAGAGTCGGGCCAGCATGGGACTCCACCGACCTGAGCCTGCACACCGGTCAGCACCTGGTGATCGATCTCACCGCCGACGCCCGGGATTTCTGTGCCGGGTCCGGCTGAGCTTCGTCCCCGCCTGATGGCGCCGGCTCGCCGCCGATCCGGGCGAAGCGTGCTGGTCCTCACGGTCGCCGCCGTCGGCGGGCTGGCCATCGGCCTGCTGGTGGTCGCCACCGTGAGCGGAGAGCGCCAACCCGCCACCTACCGGCCCTTCTTCGCCGGGATGAAGGCCGACCGGGCCGCCGACATCCGGAAGGACGGCCCGGTGCTGATCCCCGACCCCCGGGGCGGCGACCGGGCGTTCTATCTCGACCTCGAGGGCGACGAGGTGATCGCCCTCCACGTCGTTCCGCCCGGCGGCGACGCCGGCTGTCCGGTGCAGTACGACCACGACAAGCGACGCTACGAGGACTGCCGGGGTGGGCCGGTCAGCCGGGAGGCCCTCGGCCGGTTCACCGTCTCCACCCGTCCCACCGAGGACGGCAAGGACGAGGCGGTCCTGGTCGACCTCCGCCGGCTGGAGGACCCGGCCGGCCGCTGACCCGGCTCATCCGCTGGGCGGAGGCCCGGCCTGGAGCTGCTCCATCATCCTGTCGAGCGCCTCCTCACGGGAGGGGGCTCGCACCACCGCTTCGATGTAGGTTTCCCCGATGGCGAGAGCGGTCCAGATCTCGTCTCAGCCGGGCTCGAGGCGGACCCGCCACGAGCGCTCGCCGAGCATGATGCGACGCCATTCCGGCTTCCGGTCATGGCAGTCGTCGGTCATGGGCCGCAGTGTGGCACGGTCACGCCTACTAGAAACTAGAGCTTCGTCAACGGGGCCCAGGCGAGGAGCAGCCGCTTTTCGCCGGCATCGCGGAAGCGGACGACCACCTCCGCCTTGTCGCCCTGGCCCTCCAGGTGGAGGATGACCCCTTCCCCGAACTTGTCGTGGGCCACGTCGTCACCCACCTTCAGGCCCAGGTTCTCCGCTCCCCGGGCGCCGGTCACCCCGGCCGGCCGGTAGCCCCGACCTCCGGAATCGGGGGCCGTGAGGCGGTCCCGGATCGACTCGCCCCGCGCCGCACCCCGCTCCGCCAGCCGGCCCGTGGCCCGCACCAGCTCCTCGGGCACCTCGGCCAGGAACCGGCTCGGCGGGTTGTACTGGGTGGAGCCGAACAGGCTGCGGCACCACGCATGGCACAGGTACAGGCGCTCCCGGGCCCGGGTGATCCCCACGTAACAGAGGCGGCGCTCCTCGTCGAGGGCGTCGGGATCCCCCAGCGACCGGATGTGGGGGAACACGTTCTCCTCCATCCCGGTGACGAACACGACGGGGAACTCGAGACCCTTGGCCGAGTGGAGGGTCATGAGGGTCACCATGCTCTGGTCGGGGTCGTAGTCGTCGATGTCGGTGACCAGCGACAGGGCCTCGAGAAACGCCTGGAGCCGGGGGACGCCCACCGGGATGGCCGGCGGCCCGGCGTCCTCCCCGTCCTCGTCGTCGACCCCGGTGGCGCCGGCCACCGCGGTGGCGGCCACCCCCAGGACCTCGCCCCGGTCCAGGGCGTCGTCGAATTCCTTGGCCACCCCGATGAGCTCCCGGAGGTTCTCGATCCGGCCGGCCGCCTCGATCGAGCGCTCCGCCTCCAACTCGGCCATGTATCCGGTGCGTTCCAGAATCGCCTCGACGGTGGAGGCCACCCCGTCGCGGGCCACATCCTCCAGCTCGTCGAGCAGGTCGGTGAACACGCGGACGCCGGACAGGGCCTTGCCCGCCACACCGGCATCCTCCGCCCGGCGCAGGGTCGCCCCGAAGGTGAGGTTGGCGGCGGTGGCGTAGGCCTCGATCTTTCCCACCGAGGTGTCCCCCACCCCCCGCTTGGGGACGTTGACGACACGCTTGAGGCTCACCTCGTCGTCGGAATTGGCCAGCGCCCGCAGATAGGCCAGGGCGTCCTTCACTTCCCGGCGGTCGTAGAACTTCACCCCGCCGAACACCCGGTAGGGGATGCCGGAGCGGACGAAGACCTCCTCCAGGACCCGGGACTGGGCGTTGGTCCGGTAGAAGACGGCCAGGTCGGCGAAGCGGTGGTGGGCGTCGTCCACCAGGCGGTGGACCTCCCGGGCGACGTACATCGCCTCGTCCCGCTCGTCCTCCCCCAGGTACCGGGAGATGAGCTCGCCACCGATCTGGTCGGTCCACAGATGCTTGGGCCGGCGGCCGGCGTTGTTGGCGATGACGGCGTTGGCGGCGGACAGGATTGTCTGGGTGGAGCGGTAGTTCTGCTCGAGGACGATGACGGAGGCGTCGGGGAAGGCCTCCTCGAAGCGCATCAGGTTGCGGTAGTCGGCCCCCCGGAACCGGTAGATGGCCTGGTCGGCGTCGCCCACCGCCATGATGTTGCGGTGCTCTTCGGAGAGCGTCCGGACGAGCTCCCACTGGGCCAGGTTGGTGTCCTGGAACTCGTCGACCAGCACATGGCGGAACCGGGCCCGCCAGCGCGAGGTCACCTCGGGGTGTTCCCGGAAGAGACGCACGGCCCCGGTGAGGAGGTCGTCGAAGTCGAGGGCGCAGGCGTCGACCAGGCGCTTCTGGTACTCGGCGTAGACCTCCGCCAGGCGCTTGTCGAAGGGGGTGAGGGCCCGGCCCGCCAGGTCGCCGGGGCTCAACAGCTCGTTCTTGGCCGCGGAGATGACACCGTGGACCTGGCGGGGAGGCATCCGCTTGGGATCGAGGTTCATGTCCCGGAGCACGTAGCTGACCAGCCGGGTGGCGTCGGCCTGGTCGTAGATGGAGAAGCTCGATCTGAGCCCCAGATGCGCGGCCTCCCGGCGCAGGATCCGGGCGCAGGCGGAGTGGAAGG
>JBOGFO010000371.1:0-5210 GCA_050743445.1 Acidimicrobiia bacterium | reverse complement strand
GCGTGGGCCCGGTCGAGGCCGGCGGAGAACTCGAGGGGGGTGGCGGCGATGCCGGCGCTGCCGATGCCGGCGGCCACCGCGGCCATCCACGCCCGGCCCCCCAGGGCGGCCCGCAGCGGGCCGGCGTAGATCGGCATGGCGGCGGCGAAGATGAGGAAGCCGGCGTTCATGAGCGGCCGGTACGGCGCCCCGGCGGCGGCCAGGCGGCTGATCGGTTGCTCCAGGGGGGAGTACCCGGGGGTGAGGGCCCCGGCCGCGGCCCAACTGGAGACGAAGGCGACCGGCCCGGCGAGGCCGGCCCAGGCCGGTCCGCGACGGCGGGAGGGAATCTGCATCCCGTGATCCTGGCGCGTTGCCGTCACGGGCGTAACCCCGGGGCGGTAGTCTGCGCCGCTTTCCACGACCAAGAGGCAAGGAGGCGCGAATGCCGGAGCGCACGGAGTACACCCCGGGAACCCCGTCATGGATCGACATCGGGACCGACATCGAAGGGGCCAAGCAGTTCTACGGAGGGCTGTTCGGCTGGGACAGCGCCGACGCCGGCCCCGTCGAGGAGACCGGCGGCTACGGGTTCTTCCTCAAGAACGGGAAGATGGTGGGCGGCTACGGCCCCCAGCAGAACCCCGGCCCGCCGGTCTGGGCGACGTACGTGGCGGTGAACGACGCCGAGGAGACGGCCAAGCGGGTGGAACAGGCCGGCGGCACGGTGATCCTGGCGCCCATGGAAGTGATGGGTGCCGGCACCATGGCCGTCTTCCAGGACCCGCAGGGGGCGTTCATCTCGGTGTGGCAGGCGGGAGACCACAAGGGTGCCCAGCTGGTGAACGAGACCGGAACCTTCTGCTGGAACGAGCTGAACACCCGCGACGTCGACGGTTCGAAGGCCTTCTACACCGCCGCCTTCGGCTGGGACGCACACACCAGTGAGGGCGGGCCGATGCCCTACACCGAGTTCCAGGTGGAGGGGAACAGCATCGCCGGCTGCATGCAGATGCCACCCATGATCCCGGCCCAGGTCCCACCCCACTGGCTGGTCTACTTCGCCGTCGACGACATCGACGCCGCGGTGGCCAAGGTCACCGAGCTCGGCGGCGCGGTGCGCATGCCGGGCATGGACACCCCCGCCGGCCGCATCGCCGTGGTGGGCGACCCCCAGGGGGCCACCTTCGCCGTGATCAAGCTGGGCGAGCAGCACACCTAGCTAGCTGCCGGAGGCTTCTCCGGCCGCCATCTCTCCGACCCGGTGCACCGTCACCGACACGGAGAGGTGGTGGCCGGCCTCCGTGAACACGATCCCTTTGAGCGGGGCGACGTCGGTGTAGTCCCGGCCCCAGGCCACGGTCACGTGGTCGGGAGCCACCAGCCGGTTGGTGGGGTCGAAGTCGACCCAGCTCCCGTCGGGGTGGCGGAGCGCGCACCAGGCGTGCGACGCCCCGACGCCGACGCCCATCTCCAGGTGCCCGCTCACGTAGCGGGCGGGGAGGCCCAGCGACCGCAGGCAGGCGATCTCCAGGTGGGCGAAGTCCTGGCACACGCCCCGGCGCCGGGCCAGTACCTCGGAGACCGGGGTGAGGACGGTGGTGACCCCGGGGGCGTAGGCGAAGTCGTGGTGGATCCGCTCCGTCAGCTCCCGGGCCGCCTCCATCAGGCCCCGGCCCGAGGTGAACGACTTGCGGGCGTACCGGTCGGCGCCCTCGGGCAGCTCCACCAGCGGAGACTCGAGCGTGAACTGGGCCGCCTGGCCGTCCGCCGCCGCCCGGGCCTCCTCCCAGGCCACCTCGGCCGGCTCGGGCCCCGGGCCGACCTCGACGTCGGCCTCGGCCGTCACCACCAGGACGCCATGGACACGGGCCATCCCCAGGTAGACCACCCGGTTCCCGAAGAAGTCCTCCCGTTCCGAGCGGTCGTCCGGCTCGGGGTCGACGACGAGGGCCGAGGCGAGGATCCGCTGGCGGGGCGTGGGCCGGGGGAGGAGCCGGGCCTCGCTGTAGCCGTGGGTCACGGCGCCGTCGTAGGCGAAGCGGGTTTCGTGGCGGAGGCGGTAGATCACTGCGCCGTCCTGGTGACCAGGGCCGGCCGGGGCGTTTCCCCGAGGCGGGCCAGGGACAGCGAGTACACCGGCACGTGGGCGAAGTAGGTGAGCAGGACGGCGTCGGCGGCCTGATCCAGATGCCCGGCCACTTCCGCCAGCCAGCCTGCGAGGCGGTCCCGGCGCCCGTCCTGCACTGCCAGCAGCCCGACCTCGGCCTGGAGTACGAGCCCGAGGGCGGCCCCCACCGCGTCCACGGCGGTGCCCGCACTCTCCCCGGGCAGCCGCTCGAGATCCCAGTGCAGCTGGTCGAGCTGGTAGCGGAGCGACCGGGGGTTGCCGGCGTCGCTGAACAGGAACTGGGCCAGGGCGCTCACTTCGACGTCGGACCGGTACCGGCGGCGGAAGGCGACGAGGCTCTCGCAGCAGGCGAGCAGGGTCTCGTACACCAGGCCCCGGATCTCGGGGTCGACGTCGTCCACCAGGGTCTCCCGGAGCATCCGCAGAAGCAGCCGGGCCCGCTCCAGGCGCCGGCCGATGTCGGTGAAGAGCCAGCCCGGGTCGCGCACCATCGACTCGGCCGACAGCCCCACCAGTGCCATCAGATGGGTGAGGGTCGACGCCGCCGTCTCCTGCGCCTCGGCCAGCCCCCGTGTCCGGCGCAGCATCCCGAGCTGGTCCTCGAGGGCGACGAGGACCTGGCAGGTGTGGGTGGACAGCAGCTCCCGGCCTGACAGGGAGGCGGCGAGCAGCTCGGACAGCGACGACACCAGACTCGAGCCCAGGGCGTCGTCGACGAGGACCTGGCGCAGGACGTCGTCGATCGCCCCGGTGTCGAGGGCGCCGGAGTCCGGGACGGCGAACACCTCGGTCCCGGCCGCGACCGCCATCTTCGGATGCTCCCCCGTCCAGGCCAGGCAGCGACGGTAGAGGGCCACCCAGGCGCCGCCCGCCTCCGTGGCCAGCTCGGGGGTCTCGTCCAGCTCCCAGGCGATGGTCTGGACGAGCCGGATGGCCGTCTCGGCCGTCTCGGCGTGGCGGCCGATCCAGTACAGCGCCTCGGCGTTGCGGCTGGGCAGCGACGTGGCCAGGTCGACCTGACCCAGGGTGAGGGCCGGGGTCGAGAGGGGGTGACGGTCCTCGGCCAGCACCCAGGCGTCCTTGCGCACCGCCAGGGGAACCCCGGCCGGTTGTCCGCCGCCGTCGAGTACCGCCCGGGCCAGGCCGGCGGGCAGCACGCACCAGCCGTCGCCATCGGCCACCACGAAGCCGCGCAACCCGAGGCGGCCCGGGGCCACGGCGCCGTCGTGGACCAGGGGAGTGGTGCTCGCCTCGACCTCCTCGTAGCCCACCCACACATCGGGCCGGGCCTCGATCCGGGCGGCCAGCGTTTCCCGGCGCGTGGCGTCGAGGCGGTGGCCGACGAAGGTCTCGGCCGAATCCACGGTGCGCAGCACCATCCGGTCCAGGCGGGCGAGCACGTGCCGGCGGGTCTTGGGCTCGCCGCACCAGTGGGCCGGCACGCCCTCCAGGGCCAGCTTCTCACCCAGCAGCGAGCGGCAGGCCCGGGTCAGGAACGGAGCCAGCCCCGGGTTCTCGACCAGGCCGACGCCCAGGGCGTTGGCGAGCCGCACCGTCCCCCGGCGTGACGCCTCGACCAGACCCGGGGGCCCGAAGCTGGAGTCGCTGCGCAGCTCGAGGGGATCGCACCAGCGGTCCTCCACCAGACGCAGGACGACGTCGACCGGCTCGAGGCCGGCCACCGACATCACGAACACCCGCCCGTGGCGCACGGTCAGGTCCGAGCCCACCACCAGCGTGAGTCCCAGGGTCCGAGCCAGGTAGGCGTGCTCGGGGAACGACTCCGCACCGGGCCCGGGGGTGAGGATGGCCGTCCGGGGATTGTCGGTGCCCTCCCGGGCCAGGCCGGCCAGCGTGGACCGCAGCGTGTCGTAGAAGGAGTCGACCCGGGCCACGCCCAGGGCCCGGTACTGATCGGGGTGGATCTGGGCCAGGACCCGGCGGGCGGAGAGCATCTCGCCCAGCCCCTCGGGGACCCCGGCCCGGTCGGCCCGTACCAGGAACCGGCCGTCGGGACCGCGGACGAGGTCGCAGGCCGCCACCACCAGCCACCGCGGCGGTGCCGTCCCGGCGCAGGGGCGCAGGAACCCGGGGTAGGCGTACACGACGGTGGCCGGCACCACGCCCGAGGTGATCAACCGCTGCGGTCCGTACAGGTCGCCCAGCAGCGCGTCGAGGAGACGGGCCCGCTGCTCCAGGCCGGACTCGACCGCCATCCAGTCCGTTCCCGCCACCACGTGGGGGATGGGATCGAGGGCCCCCATCCGGTCGGGCCGGGCCGGGGCCGCCGGCGTGGTGCCCTGGTGGCGGCGCAGCCGGCGGACCCGTTCCTGGGTCCGGGTCAGGGTCGGGGTGTCGGCGGCCAGGACTGACGACTCCAGCAGCTGCCAGTGCGGTCGGGTCATCCCCCCGGCATCGCGCAGCTCGTCGTAGCCGCCCACGTCCGGGGTCAACGGCCCTGCCACCGGGGGGCCCTCCGCTCCCGGGCGGCGGCCAGGCCCTCGGCGGCGTCCTCGGTGGCGGACACCAGCTTGCGCATCGTCTCTCCGAAGCGGATGGCCTCGGTGGTGGGCAGGCCCCGGCTGCGGACGGCCATCTCCTTGGTGGCCCGAGCGGCCAGCGGCGCGGCGGCCAGGAGGCGGCCGGCCAGCCGGTGCGCCTCGGCCATGAGCTCGCCGGCGGGCACCACCGTCTGGACCAGCCCGATCTCGAGGGCCCGGCGGGCGCCGATCCTCTCCCCGGTGAGGAGCAGCTCCATGGCCCGGCCCCAGCCGATCCGCTCCGGCAGGCGCATGGCTCCGACGATCGTCGGCAGCCCCACGCGCACCTCGGGGAACCCGAACTCGGCGTCCTCGGCCGCCACGACGAAGTCGCACCACGTCACCATCGTCAGGCCGTAGCCGAGGCAGAAGCCGTTGACCGCCGCGATCACCGGCTTGAAGATCTCCCATCCGCTCTCGAAGGAGTTGACGGTGGGGCGCTCCCAGTTGGTGCCCGGGAAGGTGCCGGCGGCGGCGTGGGGGTCGGCCATGTCGGCCCCGGCGCAGAACGAGGGGCCGGCGCCGGTGACGATGGCGACCCACGCGTCCTCGTCCTCCCG
>JBOGFO010000370.1:0-3879 GCA_050743445.1 Acidimicrobiia bacterium | reverse complement strand
ATGCCGTCTCGACGACCAAGTCGGCCATCGAGGAGGGCGTCGTCCCCGGCGGCGGCGTGGCGCTCCTCCGGGCCCAGGACAGCCTCCGGTCGTTCATCGACACCCTCGACGCCGACGAGGCCACGGGTGCCCGCATCGTGCTGCGTGCGCTGGAGGAGCCGCTGAAGCAGATCGCCGTCAACGCCGGTCTCGAGGGCGGCGTGGTCGTCGAGAAGGTGCGGAACCTCGACACCGCCAACGAGGGTCTCAACGCGGCCACCGGTGCCTACGAGGACCTCACCAAGGCCGGCGTCATCGACGCTGCCAAGGTGACCCGCTCGGCGCTGCAGAACGCAGCCTCGATCGCGGCGCTGTTCCTCACCACCGAGGCCGTCATCGCCGACAAGCCCGAGAAGGAAGGTGCCCCCGCCGGCATGCCCGGCGGTGGCATGGACGACTTCTAAGCCAAGACCGAACACCGCTGCACCGCAGGCAACGGGGCGCTCCGCCGGAGCGCCCCGTTGTTCGCGTTCCGGGGTCAAGGGGGCACTGGGGACAAGGGGCCGCGAAAAGGAGAAGGGCGGGCAAGGCTGCCGGTGGTGGAGAGGGAGGACGGGGACGGCGACCGAAGCTCTACCGGAACTCACCAGGCCTGTCGGAAACGAGGTCCCCCGTGTCCCACTCCGCTCCCCCCGCGCCCGTCCGCGCCCGTCGGCTCCCGGCGATCGCCGCGGGACTGGTCCTCGTTGCCTCGGCCCTGGTCGTCACCGCCGGGCCGGCGATGGCGGATGCGGTCATCCAGATCAATACGACCGTCGACGAGAACGGCGAAAACCTTCTCAACTGCTCGCTGCGGGAGGCCGTCGAGTCGGTCGACACCGATGCCGACTTCGGCGGGTGCGTCGCGGTCGGGACCTACGGAGACGATGTCGTCGTCGTCCCTCCCTCCGTGACGCCCTATGCGGTGCCAAACACGATCTTCATCGACAGCAACGTGTTCATCAACGGCTTCGGCGCCGCCGACGTCATCCTCGACGGCCAGGAGACAGCGGAGAGCCTCTTCATCGTCGCGCCCGGGACCATCGTGGCCATCCACAACGTCACGATCCAGAGGGGCGATTCCGAGGGTGGTGGTGGCGGCATCTTCAACGAGGGCAGGCTCACGGTGGCGTTCAGCACCGTCACCGACAACGAGGCCACCGGCCAAGTAAGACATGGCGGCGGGATCTACAACGCCAGCACCGGCACCCTGTTCCTGGACGCCAGCACGGTCTACGGCAACGAAGCCTTGGAGGACGGTGGCGGCGTCTACAACCTCGGTGAGCTGCACGTCTTCACGAGCACCATCCACGGCAACACGGCCGGTGGCGGCGAAAACGGTGGCGACGGTGGCGGCATCTGGACCTCGGGCCGCGCCGACGTCAACGCCAGCACCATCGCCGGCAACACCGCGATCGCCGGCAACACGGCCATCGGCGCCGGCGACGGCATTTTCAACACGGGCCCGACCGACAGTGCTCCCGGCGCTCTCGAACTCCAGCAGACCATCGTGGCCACCGGCGACGGCAGCGACAACTGCTCCGGTCCGGTCACGGACCTTGGTCGCAACCTCGACAGCGCCAACACCTGCGCCTTCACCACCGCCGCGCCGGAACTCTCGCTCGTCAACCAGGACCCGCTCCTCGGCGCCCTCGGGGACAACGGCGGTGGGACCTCGACCATGGCCCTGCTCCCCGGCAGTCCCGCCATCGACCACGTGCCGGCGGACGAGTGCATTCCGGCGGACGGGGATCAGCGCGGGGTGCCCCGTCCCCTGGAGGGTGACGGTGTCGCTCCGACGGGCTGTGACATCGGCGCCTTCGAGGTCCTGCTGCCCGTGGTCACCACCGCCATCCACGATGCCGGCCATGCGGCGGTGGTGTCGGTGCCGGCGGGCAGCGGGGTCCACGACGAGGCCACGGTCACGGGCATCGCCGACGGGCCGACGCCTACCGGTACCGTCGACTTCACGTTCTTCACCACCGCCGATGACTGCACCGGCGCCTCGGTTCCGGCCGGGACCGTGGAGCTGGTCGACGGGCTTGCCGAACCTTCGGAGTCCTTCGACGACCTGGCCGCCGGGAGCTACTCGTTCCTCGCCCACTACAACGGCGACCTGTTCAATGCCCCGGCCGACGGCCCCTGCGAGCCCCTCACCGTCTCGGCGGTGGGCGGTGACCTCACCGTGGCCGCGGAAGGTGGCGACCCGGCCTTCGCCCTGGCCCCCGCGGCCGTCCCTCCGTTCACCCTGGACGCGGACGAGTCGGTCACCTTCGAGGACATCCCCGCCGATGAGTACGTCCTGACCATGACCGACCTCAAGGCCGGCCTGGTCCTCGACGCCATCACCTGTGGGGCGGCCACCGTGGACGTGGACCTGCCCGCCCGCAGCGTCACCTTCGCCCTGGCCGACGGCTCCGCGGTCACCTGCACCTTCACGGTCTCCGCGCACGACGACCCCTACGACGGCTATGACGACGACCCCGGCGACCCCGACTTCGATTTCGACACCCCGTTCGACAACGCCGGCGACGACGCGCCTGAGCCCCCGGCCCAGGTGGCGGCGGACGACGCTTCCCAGGGACAACCCGGGTCGGACCAGGCTCCGGTGTCCAACCTCGGCGCCCCCGGCATTCCCGAAGGCGTCATCCCCGCCGCTCTCGACCAGCTCCCGCGCACCGGCTCCGGGATTGCTGACGCGACGCTGGCCGGCAGCCTGCTCGTCGGGCTCGGTTCGCTCGTCAACCTGCTGAATCGGCGCCGTCGGGCCGGCCGGGCCTGAAAGGGGCTACGCCGCGGCGGCGCGCTGGAAGGCGGTGGTCACTTGGGCCACCACCTCAGCGGTGTTGTGGACGAGGTCCCACCAGGTGAACTCGAGGTAGATCCAGCCGGCCGCTTCGCAGCGGTTGCGCTTCATGGGATCGCGCCGGAACGCCTTGGGCGTCTCGTGGCTGCCCCGGTCGTTGCACTCCACCGCCACCAGGAGAAGCGGCCAGGCGAGGTCCAGGTAGTACAGGTGGCCGTTCACGACCACGGGGTGCTCGAACACCGGCGCCGGTAAGCCGGCGTCGGTCAGTACCCGGGCCATCCGCCGGGCGAACTCGCCTCCGGGCGGCGTGTTGCCGTCGCGCTCCAGCAGGATGCGCCGGTAGTGGTGTAGCCCGCGACGACCCCGCACGTTGTGGGCGAGATGGCAGTCCCACAGTTCCTCCCAGGTCACGATCCTCCGGCGTAGAGCGTCATCGAGGAGGCGGATCGGCTGGTCGATCACGGCGGCGCAGTCCAGGATGGTGCGGGCCACCCCGGTGACCGGGATGCCGTCGAGGTCCACGGCGCCGGCGAGGTCGAACGCCTTCGACTCGTGCAGTCTGATCCCCGGCCGCGATCGGGGCCGCCGGTGCCGGGGCACGGTGATGTCGACGAACCGGGGCGCCGGAATCCGCTCGAAGGCATGGAGGTGGGCGGCGCCCATGTGGGACACCAGCGCCGGCGCCCGAGCCGACAGCACCGCCGCCATGGCCTCGTTTTCGAACGATGACCGCACGCCGGCGAACCGGTAGGCCGACGGCCCCACCCGGATGAGCACGCCTTCCCGGGTTCGGCGGCTGATCCAGATGTGGCTCGCTCCGCATTTCTCCATGTCCGAGGTACTGACCATCGAGTGCTGTTCCTCGGCGCGTTCCCTGACGCGCAGGAGCACCGGGTCCGCCTCTTTCCTTGCTCGTTTCTTCGTGTTCCGCGCCGCGTCCATCGCACGCTCCCTCCGGTAGTTGCGTACCTGCGGAACACCGTGTGTTCCGGAGGAACGCCGGTATGGCGATCGGGGGAAGCGGCCCGGCAACTTGCGTTCCTGCGGAACAC
>JBOGFO010000369.1:0-4205 GCA_050743445.1 Acidimicrobiia bacterium | reverse complement strand
GAGGACCACATGATCATCTGGGAGATGCGAGACGACCTGATCGTGGTCCGGTACATCGGCCCACAGTTGTGACGCGCCCTGTTCACCAGGGCAGCCCCTTGTGGCCGAGCCGAATACCCCTCCGTGGCGGGGGCCACGTCGCCGCCGCAGTGCTCGCAGGCTAGGCGCGGGGAGGCGACGTGCTCGCACAGCTCGTGCACCAGCCGGATCGGGGGGCCGTCCTCGGCCGCCCAGCGGTCGCCCCACTGCATGAGGGTCACGAGGACCGGGAACAGATCCCGGCCTTTCTCCGTGAGGAGGTACTCCGAGCGCGGTAGGTGATCGGAGTACTGGCGGCGGGCATCTACCGGGACCACACACAGAGTCCTGTGAGGCAATCCATGTCCCAGACCATGTCCAGGTGGTTACCCACCAGTACAGAAATGGCCCCTGACCAGCACTTTTACAGCAGCCCGTACGGGATTCGAACCCGTGTCTCCACCTTGAGAGGGTGGTGTCCTAGGCCCCTAGACGAACGGGCCAAGCCGACGGCAGATACTACAGGTGCGGCTCACCGCTGGAGGTGGCCAGCCAGGGGAGGAACCCGTCGAGGAAGCGCTCGGTGGCGGGCATGAAGTAGCTGCCGTAGTGGGACATGGGATCGAGCGTGGCGGCGAGGAGGGTTCCGGGGGTCGTCACCCGGTCGACGTAGAGGAGGGCCTCGCCGGTGGGCAGCGCCACCAGCGTCTCGGCCCCGGCGGGCGGGTCGAGGACGCCGTGGTAGTGCCAGGTGGCGTCGGACAGCCCGATGTGATCGAACAGCGGATGGTCGGGGGTGGGTGACATGAGCCCGAGGTCGCCGCCGGGCTCGGTCCACCACCAGTAGTTCGTCGGCCGGTGGGTCCACCGCACTCCGGGCAGGAACTCGGGCAGGGGCTCCCCGCCGCTGAAGGCGACGACGGTGCCGCCGCCGGCCAGGAACGCCAGGACCGCCTCGGCGGCCGCCTCCAGCCGGCCCCGGTGGAGCCGCTCGGGGATGAGCAGGCACCGGTAGGAGGAGAGGTCGGTGGCGGCCAGCTCCGGCAGGTACACGAGGTCGCGCAGATGGCGCCGGTACTTCGGCGCCGTGAGCGTCCGGTGGTGCGGCGCCGAACCTCCGTACACGGCAACGATCCCCACCGGGCCACTCACCGGGACGCCCCCACTTCCCGCCGGCGCCGGCCCGCCTCAGCGCCGATCCAGTCGAGCAGCTGCCCGGGAAGCCGATCGGCGGTCGAACCGATGCCGTGGTAGCCGAGGAGATCGGCGGAGGTGTGGACGAGGATCGTCCCGACCGACGAGACACGGTCCACGTAGGTGGCGGGTTGGCCTCCGGCCAGTCGGGCCAGGACCTCGGCCCCCTCGGGCGGGGGATGGTGGCCGCGGGCGAAGAACCCGGCCACCCCTCGCCGGTAGGTCAGGTCGGCGGGGACGACCCCGGCGAAGATGGGATGGTCGGCGAGCCAGGTGACCTCGTAGTCCCGGTGGGAGCGGACCTCGAGCGGCACGAAGTCCCCCGCTCCCGGAAGCCAGGGACGGAACAGATGGCCGCCGAACACGACCACCCCGCCTCCGTTGAGGTAGCCGCTGATCACCAACCGGAAGACGGTGAGGTGCGCCTGGTCGACCATCGCCGGGATGATCACCCCGGGATAGGGCTGGAGGACCGCACCGTCACCGGTGAGGTCGTAGCAGTCGACGGTCACCAGGCGGTCAGCGAGCTCCGGGGGCCGGGAGAGTGCCTCCGGGGAACGGATGTCCATGTCAACGACGGCGATGGGGAGCATCGGTCACCTCCGGAGCGCAGCGGCGGCGGCCACCAGCGCGGCAGTATGGGCGTGGTGGGGGGCCTCGAGGACCCGGCCGGTCGGGCCTTCCTCGACCACCCTCCCCTCATGGAGCACCACCAGGCGGCTGCACGACCGCTGCGCGAGAGCGAGATCGTGGGTGATGTGCAGGACGGCGACCCCCCGGAGGTCGCGCAAACGGTCCAACAGGTCGACGAGCTCGGCCCGCAGGTAGGCGTCGAGCATGGCGGTGGGCTCGTCGGCCAGGATCACCCGGGGCTCGGTCACCAGGGCCCGGGCGAAGGCCACCCGCTGACGCTCCCCGCCCGAGAGTTGGTGGGGATAGCGGGAGACGAAGCGCTCGACCGGTGTGAGGGCCACCGCCTCGAGCGCCTCGGTCACCGCCGCGCCGGGGAAGAAGGCCCGGCGGGGCCACCGCCCCCCGTGAATGACGAGGGGTTCGGCGACCACGTCGGCCACCCGCAACGTCGGCGGGAGCGATGCGTAGGGGTCCTGGAACACGAGGTGCACCAGGCGGCGCAGGCGCCGGCGTTCGGTGCGCGAGGCAGTGCCGAGGTCGGCGCCATCGAGCCGGACGCAGCCCCGGACCACCGGGGCGAGGCCGACGACGGCTCGGGCCACGCTCGACTTCCCCGCCCCCGACGCCCCCACCAGCCCGACCCCCTCGCCGGGGGCGAGGGACAGGTTCACGCCCTCGACGGCCGTGACGACGCCGGTCGGGGTGGGATAGCTCACGGTCAGATCGTCGATCTCGAGGAGCGCGTTCACGGAGCCCTCGTCCCGGCCGGCGCGGTGTCGACCATCCGCCCCGCCCTCATGACCGCCACCCGGCCGGCCAGGTACTCGATCACCGCGACATCGTGGGACACGATGAGCAGGGCCAGGGAGCGCTCCCGGCGCAGCTCGTCGAGGAGGGCGAGGATCTCGAGCTGCACGATCAGGTCGAGTCCGGTGGTCGGCTCGTCGGCCACCACGACGGCGGGGTCGTTGGCGAGGGCGATGGCGATGACCACCCGCTGGCGCATCCCCCCGGAGAACTGATGGGGGAAGGCCCCGGCCCGACCGGCGTCCACCCCGACCGCGGTGAGCAGCTCCCGGGCCCGGGCGGCGGCCACCCCCCGCGCCACCCGGCGGTGGGCCGAGACCGCCTCGGCGATCTGGTCGCCCACGGTCATCACCGGATTGAGGGCGCTCATGGCCTCCTGGGGGATCAGGGCGATCCGGTTGCCCCGCAGCTCCCGGAGCCGGCCCGGGGTGAGGCGACCGAGGTCGGTCCCGGCCACGACGACCCGGCCTCCGGTCATGCGGGCGGCGGGAGGGAGCAGGGCGGCGGCGGCGCCGGCCACCGTGCTCTTGCCACTGCCGGACTCCCCCACCAGACCGAAGGCCTCGCCGGCGGCGACGGAGAGGCTGACGGCCTCGACCGCGGGCACGGGGCCGAGCGGGCTGTCGTAGACGACGCTCAGGTTCTCGATGACGAGCGGGTCGCCGGATCCGGGTGGGGGCGGTGACACCAGGAGCGGGGCGACGCCAGGTCGGGACGGGGGACGTAACCCGGGCCGGGACCGCTCCTCCAGGGCGAAGCCGATCAGGGCGAAGGCGACGACGGTGAGGGCGATGGCCAGACCGGGCGGGACGACCCACCACAGCCAGGCGTCGGTGAGGAAGGCGCTGCGGGCGTTGGCGAAGAACAGCGTCGTGCCCCAGCTCTTGGCCGCGGCGTCTCCGAGTCCGAGGAAGGCCAGGGACGACTCGAGGAGGATGGCGGTCTTGGCCGCCAGCACGAACTGGGACACCACGATGGGCACGACCGCCGGTCCGATGTGCCGGCCCAGGGCGTAGGCCGCTCCCGCCCCCATGGCCCGGGCGGCGGCCACGTGGTCGCGCTCGCGCACCGTGCGGACCTGGGCTCGCAGCTCCCGCGCGGGCCCCGCCCAGATGGCCACGGTGATGGCCGTGAGCTGCGTCGTCAGGCCGGGACCGGCGAAGACGCCGAGCACGATGGCCAGCGGGAGGATGGGCAGGGCCAGCATCACGTCCACGACGCCCATCAGCACCCGGTCCACCCACCGGCCGGCGTACCCGGAGACGAGCCCGACGACGGCACCGATCACGGTGGCCAGCACCGCGGCCGACACCCCGACGAGGAGTGAGATGCGCGCCCCGTGGATCAGCTCGGAGAACAGGTCCTGGCCGGCGTCGTTGGTGCCCAGGAGATGGGCGGTGCCGGGCGTGGAGAACGGGCGCCCGGCCCGCTCCGTGGGGTCGTAGGGAGCCACCATCGGGGCGGCCAGCGCCAACCCGACGATCACCGCCAGGAGCACGGCGCCAGCGAGCCCGAAGCGGCGCCGCCTCACCGGTCCCCACCAACCCGGGATG
>JBOGFO010000368.1:0-3116 GCA_050743445.1 Acidimicrobiia bacterium | reverse complement strand
GAGTACGACATGCCCGAGGTGAGCGTGGACATGTCGTTCCTGGAGATGCTCGACTTCCTCAACGAGCGCCTGGTGGCCCGGGGCGTGGAGCCCGTCGCCTTCGAGCACGACTGCCGGGAGGGGATCTGCGGCTCCTGCGGGGTGATGATCAACGGTCGGCCCCACGGCCCCCAGCGAGGGACGGCAACCTGCCAGCTGCACATGCGCCAGTTCCGCTCCGGCGACGTCATCGAGGTCGAGCCCTGGCGGGCCGCCGCTTTCCCGGTGGTCAAGGACCTCGTCGTCAACCGCAGCGCCTTCGACAGGATCGTGGAGGCGGGCGGCTACATCAGCGTGAACACCGGGGCGGCCCCGGAGGCCAACCTGGTTCCCGTTCCCAAGCCGGTGGCCGACACCGCCTTCGAGGCGGCGGCGTGCATCGGCTGCGGTGCCTGCGTGGCCGCCTGTCCCAACGGCGCGGCCCAGCTGTTCACCTCGGCCAAGCTCGCCCATCTCAACCTGCTGCCCCAGGGCCAGGCCGAGCGCTGGGAGCGCACGCAGGCCATGGTCGACCGGATGGAGGAGTACTTCGGCAGCTGCACCCTCCACGGCGAATGCGAGGCGGCCTGCCCCAAGGAGATCTCCATCGACTTCATCTCGCTCATGAACCGGGACTACATCAAGGCCAGGTTCAAGAACCGGAAGCTGTTGAGTCAGACCAGGTAGACGGCTGAGCCCAGACACAGGGGGGTGGGGGGCGATGACGGATCCGACGCCGCTCAAGCGGATCTCGAGGGCCGCCATCCCTGAGGCGCTGGCCAAGGCGGAGCGCTACCGGCTGCTCAACGAGCCCAACCAGGCGGAGAGCATCTGCCTCGACGTACTCGAGGTCGACCCCGACCACCAGCGGGCGCTGGTCGTGCTCATCCTCGCCATCACCGACCAGTTCGGCACCGAGCGGTCGGCCGGATCGCAGGATGCCCGGGCCTATGTGACCCAGCTCACCGACGAGTACCAGCGGGCCTACTACGCCGGGCTGGTGTGGGAACGCCAGGCCCGGGCCTACCTGAAGCGGGGGAAGGCCCGCAGCTCGGCCTACGGCGCCTTCCGGGACGCGATGGCCCTCTACGAGGAGGCGGAGGCGATCCGCCCCGAGGGCGACGACTCCGTCATCCTGCGCTGGAACGCCTGCGCCCGCTCCCTGGCCCGGGAGGGGCTGGCCCCCCGGCCCGACGAAATTGAGCAACCCCTGGAGTAGTTCTGGCTCTAACCAACACCTCAAGGCGGGTGCGATGTTGGCCCTGTGAGGGCACTTATCGCGCCCACCTCTGTAGAAGCGGCGCGTCGTAGCGGTTCACGACGTTCCCCACCTCGTCGTGGAGCAGCGTCACCTCGGCGGAGGTCGATTCCTCCGGCACCTCGGCCCGGCCCACGAAGGCGAGGGAGTCGGCGGCCACGTCACCGGTGAAGCGCCACTCCCGGCCGCCGAGGCGCACCTCGATCACGGCTTCGGCCAGGGGCCGGCGCAGCTCGTTGGCCACGTGGACCGCTCCGGTGCGGGGATCGAGCATGGGGAGCACGCTGCGACAGGCGCTCGCCAGCGCCCCGTAGCCGGCCTTGGCCACACGATCGTGGTCGAGCACCGACCCGGTCACGCCGGGGGCGCCGTCGGCCAGGCAGAAGTGGCAGAACCCGTTGGTGGGCCGGTACCGGAGGCGGCGCAGGTCCTCGATCTGGAGCTGGATGAGGGCGGCCTGATACTCCTGGGTGGCCGTCCGCCAGTCGTCGAAGGTGGCGCACTCGTCGGGGGGCACGAGCCGGTCGAAGATCCGCTTCTGGAGGCAGTGGCGCTCCACCAGCTTCGGCCAGTCGAGGTGGGGCCAGCGCTTCGGCTCCATGAACTCGGCGCTCTCGGGGACGGCCTGGGCGCCGAACTCCGACACGAAGCGACCGAGCTTGGGCCAGCGGCGCAACGTGTCGGCCAGGTCGCCCATCGCCCCGCTGTACCAGCCGAGGTACAGGTGGCTGTCGGTGCCGGAGCGGATCACGCCGGGCAGCACGCCCGAGTGGTCCACCACCGGGCGGGTGGGGTCGGACCGCGACAGGGCCCGGGCCACCGACCGGTCGAGCACGTCCTTGTTCCAGCTCGGCAGGAGCACCGAGGCGGCGGCCCTGGCCCGGCTCCGGGTGGCGGGTGACGCCTCCTCCGACGGGCCCGGGAACGGCTCGTTGTGCCCGCACCACAGGGCGACGCTGGGATGGTGGCCGACGAGGTCGACCAGGGCCCGGGCCTGAGCCGAGGCCGGCTTGCGGGCGCCCCGGGCGTAGCCCCATTGCAGCGGGAGGTCCTGCCACAGCAGCACGCCGGCCTCGTCGGCGGCGGCGTAGACCTCGGGCCGGCTGACATGGGCGTGGAGGCGCACCAGATCGAGGTTGGCGTCCCGGGCCCGGTGGAGGTCGGCGGCCAGTTCGCCGGGCGCCGCCTCTCCCAGAGCCATGCGTTGGGGTCCCTGGTTGGTGCCCATCACGAAGATCCGCTCGCCGTTCACGTGCAGGCGCCAGTTGTCGAGGCGCACCTCCCGGAAGGCGGTGCGCAGCCGGCGGCTGTCGCTGCGGGCCCCGTCGACCTCCACCTCGACCTCGAGGTCGCACAGGGGCTGGTCCCCGTAGCGCCATGGCCACCAGCGGGGTGGCCGGTCCACCTCGAGGGTCCATGACAGGTGGTTGGCGCCGGCGGCCAGGGTCTGGTCCCGCTCGGCGGTGTGGTCGACGCCGGGGCCGCTGAGGCGGGCCTGCAGCCGGGCGGTGGCCGGCCCGGCGGCGGCGTCGAGGGTCAGGTCGAGGGTGAGGCGGCCCCGGTCCTCGGTGGCCTCGGTGCACAGGACCCGCAGCCGGGTCAGGCGGACGGGCCCGGTCCCGGTGATGCGCAGCGGCCGCCACAGCCCGCCGGGGTTCCAGGTGGGATCGAGGTTGTCCCAGTGGGAGAACACTCCGGTGACCATCCGCTTCGCCGACCGGTCCCGTTCCTGCGGGCACGCCACCTCCACGGCCAGGTTGTGCTCGCCCGGCCGGGCCAGCGCCTCGGTCACCTCGAAGGCGTGCGGAGCGAAGTATCCCTCGGTGGCGCCGAGGTACCC
>JBOGFO010000367.1:0-3883 GCA_050743445.1 Acidimicrobiia bacterium | reverse complement strand
CCTTTGGTCAGCCGCAGGCGGCCGGCGCCGGCCCCGTAGAGCGGCTGCCCCCAGGCGGCCAGGCGGAGCAACTTGCGCTGGGCGTCGCTCAGCAGCGCCATGGTGGCGGTGAACTCCGGTTCGCTATGGGAGAGCGCGGCGTCGATGGCGGCCACCAGCGTGTCGTGGTCCGCCGACGTGCCTTCCGTGGTCGCCTCCCACAGGTGGTGGGCCAGCAACATGGCCCGCTGCGGGTGGCCCGCGGTCAGGCCGAGCAGGCCGCTCATGGCCGCGACGTCGACGGCGCGCGCCGTGGCCGCGAACTTGGTGTCGATGAACTCGCCGAGCGGCTCGGCCCCGAGGCCGGGGAGAGTGATCCGTTCCGCCTGCCCGTAGAGCGGCGCCGCCCGCTCTGAGAAGAGGGCGTCGAGCAGCGACTGTTCGGAGCCGGCGAAGAGGTAGGAGACCCGCTCGCGCTGATGCTGGATCACGGAACGGATGACCGCGTCCACCGGCGGGACGGCCGCCACCGCCTGGAACTCGTCGAGGACGACCAGCACTCGGCGCCCGAGCCGTTCCGCCACCCGGTCCGGTATGCGCAGCCACTCCTCCAACGAGCGGGTGGCGGCCTCGGGGTCGCGGGGAGCACGGGCCGTGACCGAGAGCGGCCCGGCACCGACCGTGACCTCGGGCAGGTACCGGAGCGCCTTGTCGGCCGCTTTCTGGAGCGGCCCTGCGCTCAGATCGGACCACGCCGCCCGGAACCGGGCGACCACATCACCGACGGTCTGGACGCCGAGCAGGTCGACGAGCACCACCGCGAGCTCTTTGGTCTCCTGCGCGTCCCGGCGCAGCCGGTGAACCACACTCGTCTTCCCGAAGCGGCGAGGCGCGAGCAGGAGCACGAACCGTCCGCCGGTCGCCCGCGACCACAGCGCGGCGATGATGTCGTCGCGGCCGACCACGTCCGACGGGGGCGCCGGACCGTCGAACACGAATGGGGACATCTCGATCGAAGCCATTGGTCCTGGAGATCATACCACTGAGGTACTGTGAGCCGTACCTACCGCCGGGCCGGTGAGGAGACCATGCGCGAGAATCCGAAGGTGGCCGGAGGCTCCGGCGTCGTCACCATCCTGTTCACCGACCTGGTGGACTCGACCGAGCTCTTGGCGCGGGCCGGCGACGAGGAGGCCCAGCGCATCTTCCGCGCCCACCACGACCTCGCCGAAGCCGCCGCCACCCAGGACGGTGTCCTGCCGCTGCGGCCATCACAGACCAGGACGAGGCGGTCATGCGCCGGCGCCGGGGCGGTCCCGGAGACGCCGCCCGGGCGGCCGAGCTCGAGGAGGCCGCCCGCCGGCAGTTCGACCAGCTGGGGATGACCGGCTGGTCCAACGGGTACCCGCCGGTCCCTGATCCGGGCGGGAGGGGAGCCAGAAGGCGGGCCGGACGTCTCTGGGTGGGGCGCTCGGCTGCTGCTGGGATGCCCTCGTGGCCATTGGCAACCTTCCCCACCTCGCCCTCTGGTCGGTGCTGGTCTTCACCGGCGGCGTCATCCCGGCCGCCGAATACAGCGTGCTGCCCGACCGTCCCCTGGCCCCCTACGGGGTGTCGGAAGGTCACTGGGAGCTGGAGTTCGAGGACAACTTCGACGGCACCGCGCTGGACGAGTCCAAGTGGTCGAGCGGGTTCGGGTGGGGCGAGGAGTCCGGCAACACCGTCGGCTACTGCGACCCCGAGAACAACGTCGTGGCCGACGGGGTCCTGGAGCAGCGGATCGAACGCCGGCCCCAGGGTGAGGCGCTGTTCAGCGTGGGTTGCATCAACTCCCAGGACCGCTTCTCCACGCTCTATGGCTACTGGGAGGCGAGCATCCGGATGCCGGGCTGCCGGGGCGCCCGGGGCGCCTTCTGGGCCAAGCCCAACAACGAGGCCTGGCCGCCCGAGCTCGACGTGGTCGAGGTGTATGGCGACGACCGGGAGCGGGCCGACCTGACGATCCACTGGGAGGAGCGGGGGAAGTACCGGCGGGACAAGGGCTTCCTGCGGGGCCCGGACTTCTCCGCCGGCTTCCACGTCTTCGCCGCCGAGTGGCGACCCGACGAGATCGTCTGGTTCGTCGACGGGGTCGAGGTCCGGCGCACGCCGGCCGGCTCCCGGTTCATGAACGACGGCGGCGCCTTCTACACGATGATCGAGGCGCAGGTGGTGCGGGCGACGTCGCGATGCGGCCAGTGGCCTTACTACTCGAGCCAGTTCGTCGACTACGTGCGCATCTGGACGCGCTCCTGCGACTGACGCCCCAGCGAGGCCCAATTGGGCTTTACGGAGCTTTAACGGAGGAGACTCTCACTCTCCGTCAAACTCCTAACACGTAACGTGGTAGCCACTTCCGGGCATTCCGGCGTTCACCGGATCGCCGCCCGGGCCGGCCCGAACCCCGCCCCCATTACCGACGCGGGTCCGGCTGCCTCAGTTGGGGAGGTCATCGATGGAGGCACGTTCTTCGGCGCGGCGCGGCCGCGCCCGGACGGCGGCAATCGCAGTCTTCTTGAGCCTCGTCGCGGCCAGCCCGCTCGCCCCCTTCCCGGGGTCGCCGGCGGGCGCCGAGACGCTCACGGTGGGCGCGGCCGGCGACGCCACCGCCTTCGCCGAGGAGCCCGACGCCCACGAGGGTGGGTCGGCCACCCTGGAGGTCGACCGGTCCCCCGAGAAGGAGGCCTTCGTGCGTTTCTCGGTTCCGGCTCTGCCCGGCGCGGTCCGCCGCGCCACGCTCCGGCTCTTCACGGAGGACGGCAGCGGGAACGGTCCCGAGGTCTACCGGGCCGATTCCGGTTGGGCCGAGGACGCCGTGAGCTGGTCGCAGCGCCCGGCCCGACAGGGTTCGCTCGTGGCCGACACCGGTGACCTCGACGGCGGGACGTGGGCGACCTGGGACGTCACCGAGGCCGTCTCCGGTGCGGGGACGGTGGCCTTCGCCCTGGTGCCCGACTCGAGCGACGGGGCCGACTTCGCCTCCCGCCAGGCCGGGAACCACCCCGAGCTGGTGCTCGAAGTGGGCGACCAGCCGTCGGGGGCAACCTCCACCTTCACGCCCGTGGCCGACGCCCGGGTGGACGAGAACCATCCCGACGAGAACTACGGCTCGTCGTCCACGCTGTCCTCGCAGGGCGAGCCCGACCCCCCGATGGAGAGCTACCTCCGCTTCGACGTGAGCGGCCTGGCGGCGGCGGTGCAACGGGCGACGCTGCGGCTCTTCGTGACCAACGACACCGACAACGGCCCGAAGGTCTACGCCGTCGACGGCGACTGGGACGAGGACTCGATCACCTGGGAGAACCGGCCCGGACACGGCCTGGGGATCCTCGACGACCTCGCCGCCGTCGAGAAGGGCTGGGTGTCCTTCGACGTCACCGAGGCCGTGGACGGCAACGGTCCCGTGAACCTCGTGTTCGAGTCCGCCTCCTCCGACTCGTTCTCGGCCCGCTCCCGGGAGGCCAGCAGCTCGGAGCGGCCCCAGCTGGTGGTGGAGACCGGTTCTGGGACCACGACGTCCGGGCCGACCACCACGACCCGACCCTCGACCACGACCACCGCGCTGCCCTCCGACGACTGCGACCCGCCGGACTGGCGCCCGGCCGAGATCGTGGGCAAGCTCCCGAGCGGCTACGCCGAGATGTCCGGGCTGGTCGGCAGCACCCGGTACCCGGGCTGGGCCTGGGGTGTGCGGGACTCGGGCAACCCTGCGTCCCTCTACGCCTTCCGGGTGCCCTCCTCCGGGGACGACGACGTGAGCATCCGTGAGTTCCCGGTTCCGGGCACGAGCAACTCCGACTGGGAGGACGTGGCCTACACCCGGTCGGGCAACGGCCCCGGCACGCTGTGGATCCTCGAGAACCGG
>JBOGFO010000366.1:0-3444 GCA_050743445.1 Acidimicrobiia bacterium | reverse complement strand
ACCCCGAAGCGTCGTGGACCTACGCCCCGCGGCGCATGCTGCGGTGCCGGAAGTGCGGCACCACCTGGGGCAGCGGCAACTGAGGCGACGGGCGCGCCGGCAGCGGTGGGCCGCCGGCGCGTCTGGTCAGGCCTTCCCTGTGCCCCGCAACACGCTGCGGCGCTCGAGGTACTCGGCCTCGTCGATCTCGCCCCGGGCGTAGCGCTCAGCCAGGACCGACTCGCCGCCCGGGCCACCGGCGCAACCGAACCGGCGCCACCTCCGGGTGATGAGGACGAAGGCGGTCACCCACAGGCCAATGAAGAACAGCGGGACGAGCGGGAACCAGGGAAAGAACCCGTGGTGGCCATGCCAGGAATGGGAAGCCAGCAGGAGGGTGGTCATGAGGTCGCATCCCTTCTCGTGGAGACGGTCGGTGTCATGACCCCATGGTCAGGGATGCGGCCGGGCCCGTCGTCAGCTGAGGGGAGGCTGAACAGCTACTCCTGCGGGGGGTATTCAGGCTTAACGGCTACGCCCGCGGGGGTATTGTTGTGGCGAGCACGGGACGAGGTGGTGGTATGGACCAGACCGCGAAAAGCCCACACGACGTGCCGTCGCCGCCCCCACAGCCGATCTCGTCGGCCCCGTCGGATCGGGGCCTCCTGATCATGGTGGTGGTGCTCGGCCTCGCCTTCATGGCCTTCGTGCTCCTCGCCGGAGTGGCCGGTCTCACGCCCTAGGCGCGCCGGCTGTCGGCGGGGCTGTCGCCCTACCCGGGGAGGTGATAACGGCGCCGGCTCGTGCTCAGGCCGTAGCGCTTGCCCTTGGGCGTGCGCGGCTGCGCCGGCTTGGCGTGGACAGGTCGTCTCTTTCTTTCCCCCAGCATGGCGTGTTGTTTCCAGAGCGGACCCTGTGTTTCCTGCGGAGGGTGACGGAACGGACGTTCCACCACCGGCTCGACTCGTTACGCTGGAACGGATGATGGGTGGCAACGCCGCGTACCGTTCCAAATTCTTCGCCCTGGCGCAGCAGCGTGCCCGGCGCGTTCTCAAGGACCCCCAGGCCCTGATCCAGTTGGCCCGTAAGGCGGAGGGCAAGGCCGCCGATCAGAACGCGGGTCCGCTCTCCGGCGTGCTCGGCGAGCTGAAGGCGTTGCTGCGCCTCATCCGGGCCTACGCCAAGGGCGAGTACCGGCAGGTCTCCTGGGAGTCGATGGTCATCGCCGTCGGCGCCGTGCTCTACGTCGTCTCCCCCATCGACGTCATCCCCGACTTCATTCTCGGCGGCGGCTTCCTCGACGACGCCAGCGTCCTCGCCTTCGCCTACCGCAAGATCCACAAGGAGGTCGACGACTTCCTCGAGTGGGAGCAGGCGAACACCCCCGAGCTCGAAGCCCCCGAGCTCGAAGCCTGAACAGGCGTGACGGTCCGGCGCCTCGCGCCCGACGACGTCGACATCCTCCGGGACATCCGCCTGCGCGCCCTGCGGGACGCTCCCGACGCCTTCTGGATCACCTACGAGGTCGAGGTGGCATATGGCGACGAGGAGTGGCGCCGCTGGTTGACCACCGCTGCGCTCTTCGTCGCCGAGGATGATGCCGACGGTCCCGCCATCGGGTTGGCGGGAGGTATCGCAGACGCGAAGAACGCCGGCGAGGCCCTCCTCATCTCCATGTGGGTCGACCCCGCGCACCGGGGAGCCGGCCTGGCCGATCAGCTGGTCGCCGCCGTGACCGGCTGGGCCGCCTCCCAAGGACGGCCGACCGTCCGCCTCCACGTCGTGGAGGGCAATGAGCGGGCGCTGCGCTGCTACCAGCGCCTGGGCTTCACCCTCACGAGCCGTCGCCTCTTCCGGGAGCGCGACGGCTCCTGGGAGCTGGAGATGCAGGCCGGTCCGTAACCGGACGTCCGAGCTGAGAAGCGTGAAGATGCCCCGGGTCAGGAAGACCCGGGGCATCTCTTGGTCGACCAGCTGACGGGGGGTCAGTCGGTTTCGGGAAGGTCGGCACTGCCGCTGCCCACGGCGGGGAACTTCTCCGGGAACTGCTCGGCGATGGCCCCGGCGATGGTGGTCGCCAGCATCGGCATGTGGCCGGCCGCAACCCTCAGCTTCTCGAAGCCCGAGCCGTCACCGGACACGACACCGTCGATAGCGGCGAGGGTGGCGGTCACGTGCGGGATCAGGGCCTCGGCGACGGCCTCCTTGGGCAGGTTCGGGTTGGCCGAGGACAGGAACGCACCGAAGTCCGAGCGGTAGCCATCGAGATCAGCCTTCGCCTTGTCGGACTTGGCCGTGTCGTTGGTCAGCTTGCCCACGGTGTAGTCGACGAAGAAGCCGATGTGCTTGCGCCACAGGGGCAGGAACGAGTCGCCCGCCGCCTTGCCGTAGACCGAGGCGATGGCCTCCGACAGCGCCACGGAGTTCTTGTCGAGCGTGTCAGCGGCGGCCTTGAACGGGGCGGAGGCGGGGTCCTTGGTGACGGTGGCCATGGCCACGGCGATGCCGGCCAGGTACTCGTGCTCCTGGAGGCCGGCGGTCAGCGTCGCCAGCAGCCCGGAAGCGGCCGAGTCGACGCCGGGGAACTTGTCGGGATACTGCTTGCCGATGGCGCCGGCGATGGTGTTGGCCAGCATGGGCATGTGGCCGGCCGCCACCCGGAGCTTCTCGAAGCCGGAGTTGTCACCGGCGACGACGCCGTCGATGGCGGCGAAGGTGGCGGTCACGTGCGGGATGAGGGCCTCGGCGACGGCCTCCTTGGGCAGGTTGGGGTTGGCCGAGGACAGGAACGCACCGAAGTCCGCCCGGTAGCCATCGAGGTCGGTCTTGGCTTTGTCGGACTTGGCCGTGTCGTTGGTCAGCTTGCCGACGGTGTAGTCGACGAAGAAGCCGATGTGCTTGCGCCACAGGGGCAGGAACGAGTCACCTGCCGCCTTGCCGTAGACCGAGGCGATGGCTTCGGAGAGCGCCACCGAATTCTTGTCCAGGGCGGCGGCCGCGGCGGTGAACTCGGGGGAGTCCGTCTTCTTGGTGAGGACGGCCTGGACCACGGCAATGCCGGCCAGGTACTCGTGCTCCTGGAGGCCGGCGGTAAGGGCCTGACGCAGTTTGGCGCCGCCGTCGGCGGTCGATCCCGCCGTCTGCCCGAGCGCCTGCTGGTCGACGGCCCCGTGCTCGAGGTGGGCGGGGGGAGCGGACTGGGGGTTGGCGGAGACGGTGCTGTCGGCGTCGCCCTGGCCGCAGGCGGCGCTGAGGACGGCGACGAGGGCGACACCGGCGACCATGCGGGCAGCCCGCTTGCCGGGAGTCTTGGTGAGGGGTTGTGACGTACTCATTGTGCGGTTTGTTCCCTTCTCATGTTCGTTACGTTCCACATGGGATACGTCGGTTTATTGGACAACGATCTTGCCGGTCATGGAGGTGTGCCGGCTGCAGAAATACGGGTAGGTGCCGGGCTGGTCGAAG
>JBOGFO010000365.1:0-2673 GCA_050743445.1 Acidimicrobiia bacterium | reverse complement strand
GGGCGCCCACGATGTCGAGCCCGGCCGTCTCCGAGGCCAGCACCCAGCCGCCCTCCATCCGGCCCAGGACCAGGGGCCGGAAGCCGTGCGGGTCCCGGATGCCGATGAGCCGGGCGTCGTCCATGAGCACGAAGGAGAACGCGCCCCGCAGGCGGGGCAGCACGTCCTCCAGCGGAGCCTCCAGGTCGCGCCCGTCGGAGCGGGGGTACTCGGCCCAGGCCCGGGCCAGCATCTCGGCCACCACGTCGGAGTCGGAGCCGATGTCGGCCGGGTCGATCCCCAGCTCGTTGGCCAGCTCCAGCGTGTTGGTCAGGTTCCCGTTGTGCCCGAGTGCGAAGCCGGCGTCCCCCCGGGAGCGGTAGACCGGCTGGGCGTTGCGCCACGTGCTCGTCCCGGTGGTGGAGTAACGGACATGTCCGATGGCCAGGTGCCCGTCCAGCGGGGCGAGCCGGCGCTCGTCGAAGGCCTGGGTGACGAGGCCCATGTCCTTGACGACCGTGATCGTCTCGCCGTCGGACACCGCGATGCCGGCCGACTCCTGGCCGCGGTGCTGGAGGGCGAAAAGACCGAAATAGGTGAGGTTGGCTACGGCCTGCCCCGGGGCGTAGACCCCGAAGACCCCACAGGCTTCGCCGATGCGGTCGTCCACTGCCCGGAATCTAGCCGGGATCGTGGCGCGAATCGGTGGACAGCTCGGCGTAATCGGCCTTGAACCCGTCATGGAGGAGGCGCGGCACCGCCTTGCGACTGCCGAAGAGCACCCACAGCCCGAGGACGAGGTAGATGAGGGAGAAGATGACGAGCTCGATGCCGTGGTGCTCCTCGGGCACCACCGCCCCGGCGATGAACTGGGCCCAGAAGAGCACGAAGAGGGCTCCGGCCTCCTTGAGTGACATCGAAAGGTTGAGGAGTATGACCACGGCGAAGAACGACTGGGCGGCGGTGAGCAGGACCTCCTCGCGCTGGCGGGCGATGATGGGCAGGCCGTCGGTGCTCCCGGCGGCCAGGGCGAAGGCGATGGGCAGCGTGCCCACCAGCAGCGTCCACTGGTTGACCTTCGACGACACCAGGGTGCCGAGGGCGGCGTTGGTGTTGAGCCGGTAGGCGTAGAGGCCGGCCACCAGGAACTCGGGCGTCTCGGAGGCGAGGGGCGCCAGCCACTGGACGAGGAAGAACTCGCTGATGCCGAGCTCGCCGCCTGACTCCACCAGGGCGTGGGCGAACTCCTCGGCGCAGAGGAGGATGACGACGGCGGCCACCACGAACAGGCCGATCACCGAGGCCCGCCGGCCGCGCTTGGGGAGCTGGCCGATCGCCTCGGCGGGACCCACCAGATGGGGCTCCTCGGCCGGCGCCTTGGAGATCCGCACCATGTAGGCGATGAAGATGCTGATCAGGATGACGGAGTCGAGCAGCGTGATGGAGCTCTTGAGGGGCAGGGTCAGCGAGTAGACGGTGGCGACGGAGAGGAAGGCGAGCTCCACGGAGTGGGCCCGGTCGAGCCGGACGCTTTCCATCTTCTGGCCGCGGACGGAGCGGTAGCGGCGCCAGGCCACGAACACGACCATGCTCCAGCCGAGCCCGATGAGGAGCCGGTTGGCCCCGGTCATGTTGGCCAGGGCCAGGGCGCAGTTCGACTGCCGTCCCTCGGCCAGCAGCTCCGGCGACTGGCACACGGCTCCGTACTCGGCGTAGGCCTCGCCGCCGTTGAGGGCGAAGACGAGGTCGACGGCGTACTCGGGCAGGACGGCGATGAAGGCGAGCACGGCGATGGCCAGCCCGGCGGAGATGTCGAGCTGGGCCACCTCGGCCGCCCAGGACAGCATGAAGGCGGCCCCGACGATGGCCAGCCCGAAGATGAGGGCCAGCACCGGGTAGCCGAGCTCGGTGTGGATCCGGGAGATGATGACCCCCGGGATGGTGATGACGACGGCGGCAGCGAGGAAGTTGTACTGACGCCGCCGCCTGGATTTCGTGAGGGTTGGCCCGGACACGGAGGGGCATCTTAAGGGCCGATCACCTCGGCGCTAACGCGGCCACCAGCTCGCTCAGGTCGCCGACGACCAGATCGGGGGTGACGCCGAGGCGCTCGAAGGGAGCACCGGCCCGGTTCACCCAGGCCACGGGCAGGCCGAAAGACCTGGCCCCGGCGGCGTCCCAGGGGTTGGAGGAGACGAACAGCATCCGCTCGGGCGGCAGGCCGAGCTCCCGCCCGGCCAGGGCGTAGACGGTCGGATGGGGCTTGTAGGTCGACAGCGCGTGGACCGAGATGACGTGGGTGATCGCCTTGGTCAGGCCGCCGGCGGCCAGCCCGTCCGCCAGCATCGACGGGCTGCCGTTGGAGAGCACGGCCAGCGCCCGGGGGGCGAGGCGGGCCAGGGCGTCGGGCACCTCCGGGTAGGGGGCGACGTCGAGCCAGGCGGCCAGGAGTCGCTCCCGGCCGGCCGGGTCGACCTCCACCCCCCGCCGCTCCAGCGTGTAGTCGAGGGCGTCGCCCGTCACCACCCAGAAGTCCTGGTAGCGGCCCATGAGGGACCGCAACCAGGTGTACTCGATCTGCTTCTGGCGCACCAGGTCGACGAAAGCGCCCGGCTCGTCGGTCACCCCGGCGGCCGCCCGGCCCACCGAGGCGATCTCGAGCAGGGTGCCGTAGAGGTCGAACACCAGGGCGTC
>JBOGFO010000364.1:0-3745 GCA_050743445.1 Acidimicrobiia bacterium | reverse complement strand
CTCGAGGCCGACGACACCGAGGCCGCCGCCGCCGCCTGCGAGTGGGGCCTGGCCGTCGACCGCTACCACGACCCGCTGTGGCGCCTGCTGGCCGAGGCCCGCGAGCGTTCCGGCGACCACGCCGCCGCCCACCGGGCCCGCCTGGCCTATGACGACGCCCTGGCCGAGTTGGGCCTGCCCGCCCGAGGCGCCACACTGAATGCCGACGAGACGTCCGCTGGGAGGATTCGATGACCGGGACGGGGAGAAGACGGTCGACGGCGCTCACCGCCGGACTGGCCCTGCTGCTCGGGGTGCTCGGCAACCCCGGGCTGCCGGTCGAGAGCCGGGCCGCCCCCGTCGAGGGGGAGGCGTCCAGCGGGACGTCCACCCCGGGCGGCAAGGGTGGGGGTCCGGCCAAGGAGGAGCTGGGTGACGGCACCGACCCGGCCGGCGGGGGGGCCTGGACCGTCTGGGTCGGCCACCCCTTCATCTGGATCAACGGCGACGGCCGGACCGAGCAGATCGTCTGCTCCCCCGAGGGCTTCGAGTACGTGGAGGCCACCTCCGAGCCCGACGCCTCGACGGACGGGCAGGTCGTCGCCTTCGCCGCCCGCTTCCTCCTGACCGGCAGCACCGTCACCGTGGTGCGGATCGCCATCGTCGACCGTCGGACCGGCGAGTGCCTCCTGGCGCCGCCGCCGCCCGGCCCCGAACGGGAGGTCATCGACCCCGGTCGCCCGGACCTCGACCCCGGGGGACGCTGGGTCGCGTGGGCCCAATACTGCCAGGTGTGGGTGTGGGTGATCGGCGAAGAGGGCGGGCCCGCCCTCGCCTCGGGGGTGGCCGGCCAGCCGGCACCGGGGTGCGCGTCCCAGCCGGTGGTGGGCCCGTGCGGCCTGGTGGCCTTCACCTCCAGCGCCCCGACGCTGGTGCCGAACGACACCAACGGCGCCCAGGACGTGTTCGTCGGCTCCGGCCTCTTCACCGCCGATCCGAGCGACGACGGCATCCAGCGCATCTCCGTGAATCCCGACGGCTCGCAACGCGACGGCCCCACCAACAACCCGAGCTTCGGGCCGGACTGCGAGACGGCCACCCAGACGACGGAGAAGCCCGAGACCGAAGGCACCGGTCCCGACGGCGACGACGGCACGGGCCCGGACAACGACACCGACACCGATACCGAGACGATCATCACCCCGGAGCCGACCACAGACGGGTTCCCGCCCCAGCCGACCACCGTCATCGACGGGTGCGGGCCGGGCCCGGTCGCCATCAGCCGCACCACCATGGTGTGCGAGACCGGGACCGAGAAGCCGCCGGGCGAGACGCCGACCAACTTCTCCGTCGTCGACAAGGACGGGACCCGCCGGTGGGGGATCCGGATCATCCTCTGGGACGGCAACCGCGTCCGCGTCGCCTTCCCCGACACCGTGAAGCTGGACGAGGCGACCTGCGGGCACGTCCGCCAGGGGGCGATCATCGACCAGCAGGTCCTGCCCGTCGACAACGCCGACGGCCGCTCCAACACCAACCCGCCGGCCTGCGTCGGTCCCACCGACGACGTGACCGAGGGCCCGGACCTCCTCGACGCCACCGTGGTCCAGGACGATGCCGGCACGCCCGGAGATCCCGCCGACGACCTCTCCCGGGTGAGGGTGTGCTTCGACGAGGCACTCGGGACGGTCACCGACCCCGCCCGCTTCGGCATCACCTTCTACAACTCGGCCGTCCGGGTGGCGGCGACGTCGGTCACCGTCGACCCCGCCGACCCCTCCTGCGTCGTGGCCGCCTTCCCCGACCACACCGACGTCGACCGCGCCACCCTCGTCACCGTGACCGACGACGCCGTGACCGGCACCGACGGCCGCCCCAACGTGGAGGACTCCACGCCGCTCCAGGGCACCCGCCTCGACCCCCGGCCGGGCGACATCACCGGGCCCAACCTCATCTCGGCCATCCCCGACCTGGCCATGGGCACGGTCACCTTCACCTTCGACGAGATGGAGACGGCCAGCCCGGGCGCCCGCTTCACCTTCGTCGACGACCAGGGTGACGAGCACCCGGCCGACTCGGTCTCGGCCGTCAGCGCCAGCCAGGGCAAGGTGGTCGTGGCCTTCACCGGGAACCTGGGGACGGCCCGGCGCTTCGTGGCCCTGCCCGACGCCGTGCGCAACGACGGCAACGAACCCAACGTCGAGCAGTCCACCGACGCCAACGTGGCCGGTCCCGAGCTGAGCGCCGTGACCCAGGTGCCGCCGGCGCCCGGCGATGCGCCCGGACCGCCCCGCTACGACTTCACCTTCAACGAGGCGGTGCGGGCGGCCGATATCGGCCGGCTCTTCCTCTACACGGCCGACGGCACCCGCTTCCCGGTGACGGCCGCCACCCAGCCGGCACCCGACGTGGTGCGGGTGACCGCCCCGGATCTGACCGGGCTGGAGCCGACGGTGGTGCTGGGCGTGGCCCAGGCCCGGGCCGTGTTCGCCAAGCTGGTGACGCCCACCGGCGCCGAGGTGTCGGGAGCCCCCAACCCGCTCGGCACCCGTCCCGTGGGCCGGCTCACCTTCACGCCCTCCTCCCCCACCGACGGGCCCGACCTGATCGACGTCGTGTTCCTCCCCGACGACCACGTCGTGGAGTACCTCTTCGACGAGCCGGTGCGCGACGTCCACCTGATGCCCGAGACCCCCGGGCCCACCCCGCCCGGAACCGACACGGTGGTGACCAACCGGGACACCGGCGACCGCCAGGAGATCCCCGCCTGCGCCAACCCCACCGTCTCCCCCGACGGGCGGTTCGTGGCCTGCGACGACGGATCCGGCGTGATCCGCAACGACACCCTGGTGTCCCAGGTCAACCCCGACCGGGTCGACTTCGGGCAGCTCCCCCTCGGATCCCCGGAGGCGACGCGGGAGGTGACGGTCATCAACCGGGGCTTCACCCCGCTCGTCCTCTCCGGCGTGGCGGTGACGGGCGCCAACGACTACCGGTTGACGGGCGACGGATGCTCGGGCCGGACCCTCGAGCCCCGGGAGTCGTGCGGCATCGTCGTCGGCTTCTCCCCCGGCGATCTCGGCGCCCGGGACGGCACCCTGTCGGTGACCGACAACGCCCCGGGCAGCCCCCACGCCGTCGCCCTGGCCGGCGCCGGGCCGTCGCTGCCCACCATCTCCTCGTCGCCGCAGCTCGGCTCCCCCGGGGCCGGGGTCATCGTGCGCGGCGGCGGGTTCCCCGCCGGGGCCACTGTCGAGCTGCGCTGGATCCGCAGCCCCGAGCGGCCCCGCGACCCCGCTCCCCTGGCCACCACCAAGGTGGTGAGGGCCAATGCCGCCGGCGACCTGGGGCCGGTCTCGTTCCTGGTCCTCAAGGGCGACGTCCTCGGCCCCCGGCTGCTGTCGGCGACGGTCATGGGAGCGCCGCTGTCGGCCACGACCCCGTTCCTCGTCGTGCCCGGGACGTCCCAACCCCAGGGATCGGGCCGCTCCCGGACCTTCGGACGGGACTGAGGGGAGGAACGATGATCACCATCCGCTCCTTCCTGGCCGCCACCATCGCGCTCCTGGCCGCCTGCCTGGTCGCCGTGCCCACCGGAGGCCAGGGTGCTTCTCCAGGCTCCACCTTCTCGGCCACGGCGGCGGGCACCGCCCTCTATGCCGGCGCCCTGCCGGGCGGCGCCGGGCCGGCGGTCCGGGCCGGCTTCTCCGCCGCGGCCGTCAACAGCGCAGGCCTGGCCGTCACCCAGATGGACGAGCTCGGCGCC
>JBOGFO010000363.1:0-3707 GCA_050743445.1 Acidimicrobiia bacterium | reverse complement strand
CCGGACGGCCGAGCCGGAGCGCCTGTCCGTGTTCGCCCCGTCAACCGGCACCATCAGCGAGGGCAACGGGGTCCGGTGGCGCGACGCCGGCGACCGCCCGGAGGACCGCCGCTTCGGCAACAACGTGGTCGAGATGCGCTTCGACCGTCCGCAGCGGGTGGTCGGGATCTACGTGGGCCAGTCGGGCGCCGGCGACCACGGCGCCGCCCATCTGCGCACGGGCCCGGGCGACGCTCCGGGGCCGGGCACCGACACCGTGTCCGTGAGCGGCGGCAGCGCCCTCGTGACCTGCATGCTCGTGTTCCACCCCGACGGCTCGGCCTTCGACACCGTCACCCTGGTGGGCCACAACTACAACCGGCCCGAGTTCGACCGGCTGTTCTTCTCCGAGACGCCCTTCACGCCACCCGCCCGAGCCGGCGGTGCCTCCGAGGCCGAGATCACCATCTTCCGGCCCACCCCGGGCCAGTCCTTCGACGCCGCCGCCGCCTTCACCGTCACCGGCGGGGTATTCCTCAACGCCCCCCGGGGCGGCTTCGCCGCCGCCGCCACCCCCCTCGACGAGGTGCGGGTCACGTGGGTGGACTGGGACGGGATGTCCTTCGTCACCCGGGAGGTGGAGCTGAGCCGGCCCTCACCCCGGGGGATCGTCGACGGCCGGGCGGCGGGCATCGGCTGGACGTTCCGCCTCGACGGCGTGAAGGTGCCCCCGGGCGAGAGCCGCATCCACGCCGTGGCCGTGGGGGACCGGTTCCTCGCCGCCGACGACGTGACCGTGACCGGCAACGGCGCCCCCGACGCGCCACCTGAGGGCTACGCCGGCAAGGTCGACTTCCAGCCCCTGGGGGTCGAGGTCACCCAGGGCCTGCGGCCCGCCCTGCGGACGGTGGACCCGGGCGGCGCCTTCACCGAGGAGACCGTCCACGTCGCCCGCCGCCAGACCGTGGTGCGCCTCTACGGCCGGACCGAGTTCAGCGGCACCCGGGGTGAGGTGCGCCGCCGGGCCCTCCCCGCCGAGGCCCGCCTGTGGGGGTTCTCCCGCCGGGGGGCCCTGCCCGGGTCGCCGATCTCACCCCGCAACCCGGTGATCGACGTGACCCCGGTCCGGCGCAGCGGGCTGGCGTTGGCCGGCCAGCGCCTGGAAGCCAGCCGGTCCTGGAACTTCGTCCTCCCCCCGGGCTGGACCGGGGCGGGCGAGATCACCCTCGTGGCCGAGATCAACCCGCCCTCGTCGCCCACCCACATCCCGGAGACGAAACGCACCGGCGGGGCCCGCAACCTCACCACCGTCCGCCGGGTGCGCTTCGCCGAGATCGCGCCCCGGCCGGTCAACGTCATCCTGGCCGAGAGCCACCAGAGCGACGGGCGCCGGACCCAACGGTTCGTGCCCACCCTGGCCGAACTGGCCGGCGTCTTCGACTACTGGTACCGGACCTGGCCCATCCCGGTCGATGGCCTCGAGATCGAGTCCGTCGACGTGTACCGCCAGTCGTTCCAGGCCTGCACCGCCGAGGACCCGGCGGGCACGGTCTGCGATCCCGCCCCTCCGGCATCGGCTCCGGTGTGGGACAACGGCGTGCTCGCCGCCCGCTACCCCGACGGGATGACCGACGACGGGCGCCGCTTCATCCCCTTGCTGTTCAGCCCGGGCAGCCTCGTCGGATGCTCCGGAGTGGCCGGTGTGGGCGGCCCACCCCTCTTCCACGCCGGCGCCTGCGGGCCGACGGTGGCCCAGGAGGCCGGCCACTCGATGGGCCTGATCCACGTGTCCGACGCGCACGGCGAGTCGACGGGCGGGGCGTTCGCCGACCGCTTCTCCGGCGACCACGGCCAGCTCGAGGGCGGCGCGGTCGGTTGGGACGTGCGCACCATGCAGCCCGTCCCCTTCGAGGACGGCGAGGAGCACCGCCACGACTTCATGTCCTATGGCGGCGGTTCCCTGCCCTGGGTGAGCACGGCGACGTGGAACAGCCTGGCCCAGAAGCTGCGGGAGTCGGACCGGGACACCGGCCTGTTCTCCGGCGGCGCCCAGCCCGAGCTGGTGGCGTCCACGAAGGCCGCCGACGACGCGCCCGGGGTCCTCGTCTCCGGCCGCCTCTACGGCAAGGGCAAGGGCGCCATCGACAGCCTGGTGCCGGCCGCCGAAGGCGCCTCCGCCCTGCCCGAGCCGCCCCCGCTCAGCCGCCAGGCCCGCCTGGAGCTGCGCGACGCCGGCGGCGAGGTGCTGATGGAGCGGGGCCTGGAAGTGGCGCCGGACAACCACCAGGGCGGCAACTGGCCGTTCCGGGCGATGTTCCCCGCCGTCCCCGAGGCGACGGCCGTCGTCCTGGTGGTGGGCGACGAGGAGGTCGACTCGAAGAAGTCCGAGGCGCCGGTGCCGGTGATCTCCCAGGTCCGGGCCCGGCACGAAGGCGACGTGCTGAAGCTGGAGTTCCACGCCGGGGCGGTCGACCGCGATCCCTTGGAGGTCTGGCTCCAGGCCCGGGTGGGAGAGGTGTGGCGGACGGTGGCCGGGCCGTTCACGGGCACCACCACGGCCGATCTCCCCGCCAGCGAGCTGGGGGCGGCCACCGGGGCCGGCCTGCTCCGCATGGTGGCCACCGACGGGCTCCATCCGGTCCCCTCCGACGTGCTCCTCGCCGACCTGCCTCCGGCCCCCCTCCAGGTGGCGGTGGCCGGCGTCCCCGCCGGCGGGCGGGTGGCGACCCACCGGGCCCTCACGTTCCGGGCCCTGGTGTCGGGCGCCGGCGGGGACGCTCCGGCACTGGCCTGGACCCTCGACGGGGAGCCGGCCGCAGGCGACACCGAGGTGACCCTGGCGGGGGTGACCCCCGGTCCGCACGTACTGAAGCTGGTGGCAACGACCGCCGACGGGCGCACCGCCGAGGCCGAATCCCGCATCGACGTCCAACCCGACCGTGACGGCGACGGGCTGACCGACGGATTCGAGGGGACCGGCGACCTCGACCCGGACGATCCCACCGACGCCGATCGCGACGGCGACGGCGACCTGCTCGCCGCCTGGGAGGAGCAGGCCGCCGGCTCCGATCCCGGCCAGGCCGACACGGACGGGGACGGGTACTCCGACGCGGTGGAGGTGGCGGCGGGGAGCAACCCGTCCCACCGGGCCTCGGTGCCCGTCCGCCTCCACGGCGATCCCACCGCCGAAATCCCCCGGGTGGGAGCCGCCGCCGGCGGCAGCGGACCCAACGGCCTCGCCGCCCTGGCCGGGATCACCGCCCTGGCCGCGGTGGGCGGCTGCCTCGCCCTGATGCGCCGGCGGACGAACGGGAACCCCCGGGCCGGCACTGCCTAGGACCGGGACCCGGCATTCGGGGTCCGTTGCCTTCCGTCCCACGCACCGCGGTGGCGAATTGACGTTGCAGGGCGGCCGACGTCCCGGGGAAGATGGGTGATCTGCACGCTTCCTCCACATTCTCTGGAGGCCGGATGAGGCGACGACCTCGTGGGCGGGTTCCAGGGCAAGAACCTGGGGGATTTCGCCGTGGTCCAGGGCAGCTGCGGCGAGGTCGCCTCCACCACCACCACCACGGCGACCACCAGCCCGCCGGCCACCGAGCCGCCCGCCACCGCTCCGCCCGCCGATCCCACCGCGCCCACCCAACCCCCGGATCAAGGAGGTACCCAGTGACGACCCTCAAGGTGACGTCCGAGCAGCTCCAGTCGGTCTCGAGCCAGCTCCAGGC
>JBOGFO010000362.1:0-8162 GCA_050743445.1 Acidimicrobiia bacterium | reverse complement strand
CACGGCCAGGTTGCAGGTGTCGGCGCCGGGGCAGCTGACCACGTCCCGGGCCAGTTCGGCGCCGGGGGCGGCCATGTCCAGGGCGGCGAGGCCGTCGTAGAGGGCCCGGAGCTGGTCCTCACCCAGCCCCCGCAAGACCACGTTCTGGCGGTTGGTGACCCGCACCTCGGCCCCCAGGCGGCGCTGGAGATCGGCCAGGGCGTGGAACTGCTCGGCGGTCACATCACCCAGCCGGCACCAGGCGTAGGCCGATACCGTCCCGTTGGCCGTCCCCCGGACGACGTTGGCCGCTTCCCAGCGGGCGTAGGGGTCGGCGGACCGGATGGTCACGGCGACACCGTTCGAGCCCTCGGCGGCCGGCCGTCCGACCGGGGTGGGGGTGATCCCGGTGGCGACGCCGGCGGGGAGGTCACCGGCCTCGACCACCGCGTCGGGGATGCCACCCGGCCAGCCGACGGCGGCGACGAGGAGGGACCGTTCCTTGAAGATCCGCCGGCGCAGCTCGTCCTCGCCCAGCGTGTCGACCATCCACTTCATGCGGGCCCGCAGCTTGTTGTCGCGGTTCCCGTCGTGGTCGAAGGTGCGCAGCACCGCCTCCAGGGTGGGCAGCAGGTCCTCCCGGGAGGTGAAGGGCTCCAGGGCGAAGGCGGGGTGAGGGTTGGCGCCGAGCCCCCCGGCCAGGAAGACCCGGAAGCCGGCCTCGGTGGTGCCGTCGGGCCGGGGCTGGCTGACGGCCACCACGCCGATGTCGTTGAACATGGCCTGGCCGCAGTCGGTGGCGCAGCCGGAGAAGTTGATCTTGAACTTGCGGGGCAGGCGCTGGGCGTAGGGGTGGCGCAGGAAGTGGCGGAAGGTGGCCTCGGCCCAGGGGCTGATGTCGAGGACCTCGTAGGGGCAGGCGCCGGCCAGGTGGCAGCCGGCGACGTTGCGCACGGTGTCGCCGCACGCCTCCCGGGTGGTGATCCCGACCGTGGCCAGGTCCCGCAGCAGGTCGGGGATGCGGTCGAGGTCCACGTAGTGGAACTGGACGTTCTGCCGGGTGGTGATGTGGCCCCAGCCCCGGGAGTACTCGGTGGCGATGTGGCCGAGCATGTCGAGCTGTTCGGGGGTGACCGACCCGTAGGGGATCTTCACCCGCACCATCTGGAAGGTGGCGCCCTGGCGCTGGCCGTAGATGCCGTTGCCGAGCCGGAAGAGCCGGAAGCGCTCCTCCTCGAGCTCGCCGGACCGGTAGGCGGCCAGCATCCGCTCGAACTTGTCGATGTCGGCGGCGAAGGCCGGTTCGATCGACGTGAGGTCGAGGGTCCGCTCCACGGTGGTGGTCACGCCACGTTCTCCTTCGGGGCTTCGGGGCCGGCGACCGTCCGGCGGACGATCTCCTTCGCTTCTTCGACGCGTCCGTCCCGGATGAGGCCGGTCAGATCGGCGTCGAGCGCCTCCGACCAGCGGTCGGCCCAGGTGGCGAAGTCCACCTGGCGGGTGGTGATCAGCTCGGTCCGCAGCTCGGCGAGCAGGTCGGTGAGGACACCGTGCTCGGGGCCGATCTGCTCGGACAGCTGGGACCGGAGGCGCTTGGCCAGCGCCGGCGCCCGGCCCCCGGTGGAGATGGCCACCTTGAGGTCGCCCCGGCGCAGGATGGACGGGGCGGCGAAGTGGCAGTGGTCGATGTCGTCGACGGCGTTGCACAGCACCCGTTCGGCTTCGGCCTCGGCGAAGATCGCCCGGTTGAGGGCCGGGTCCCCGGTGGCGGCGATGACGAGGAAGGCGCCGGCCAGGTCGCCGCGCCGGTAGGTGGTCGGCGCGATCACGGTCACGTTCGCCCCGGCGTCGAGGAGGCCGCCGACCTTCTCCTCGGCCAGGGGCCCCTGGCCGACGACCACGCAGCGGCGGCCGGTCAGCTCCAGGGAGACGGGGTAGCCGAAGGCCATCACCGGCTCCCGGAGATGGTCATGGGCTCGGCCGGTCCCGGAGCGGTCGGGTGCAGGCCGCACTCCGCCTTGTCCGTCCCCGCCCAGCGGCCTTCCCGGCCCGTCCCCGGCAGCGTGCACGGGGCACAGCCGATGGAGCCGTAACCCTGCTCCCGGAGAGGGTTGACGGGCAGGTCGTGGCGGGTCACGTAGCGGGCGACGTCGGCGCCGGTCCAGGTCAGGAGGGGGTTGACCTTGACCAGGCCCCGGTTGGCGTCCCACTCCAGGGCTCGGGCCCCGGCCCGGGCCGGCGTCTCGTCACGGCGCAGGCCGCTCACCCAGGCTGCCTTGGTGGCCAGGTAGCGCTCCAGGGGGTCGACCTTGCGGGCGGCGCAGCAGGCGTCGATGCCGTCCCGGTCGTAGGTCGCCGTTCCCGCCTCGGGGCGCAGGACCACGAGGTTGAGGTCGTAGCGGGCCCGGAGCCACCCGGCCATCTGCAGCGTCTCGGGGAAGTGGAAGCCGGTGTCGAGGAAGAAGACCTCGATGCCCGGGTGGTGGCGCACGGCCAGGTCGACGACCACCGCGTCCTGCATGGAGCAGGCGACGGCGATCCCGGGGGTGAACCGGCCGATGGCGTAGGCCAGGATCGCCTCGGCCGGGGCGTGGTCGAGGTCAGGGAGGTCGTCCGGAGCGGCGGGTTCAACCGGGACAGGGATGGAGTCGACAGACACGAAAGCGAGGCTCCTTCCGGGAGCAGGGGGCGCGGCTCCGGAGGGAGCGGCACGAGGCGGAGGTGTGCAGCCGGGCGGTTGGCTCAGGCGGCTGCGAGGGCGCGACGACACATCTCGTCGTGGCCCTCATGGGGCGTGCGGCCCATGAAGATGGTCGGCGCTCCGCGCTCCCGGATCATCATCGGCGACGTTACCGCGGACGGCGGTTAAATACCAGTAACCAGGTCAGGAATTTTTCCGACCAATCTGGTCGGATTTTCTCACGGGCCACAGGGATCCCTCGTCGTCGGGGGCGTCGGGGAACCGTTCGGAGTACCAGTCCGGGTCCTTGCGGAGCAGCGTGGCCCGGTGACTGCGGTGGAACTCCTCGTGGCCCAGCCAGGGCGGAAGCCGGCCGGCGACGGCCAGCTCATCCTGGGGGCGTGGACTGGAGATGTCGATTCCGCGGAGCTCGGCGCGGATCTTGGGATCGCAGGAGTCGGCGTGGCCCCGGTGGCACCACTCCCGGCAGATCACGAGGCCGTACGTGCCCAGCGCCTCTTCGTACCCGGCCCACATGAGGACCGCAGGATGTGACTTCCAGCCGTACTCGGGCCAGGTGAGGGCGCGCAGGATCTGGAGCACCTCGACGCGTTGCTTTTCCCAGGCGGCGGCCATCGAGGGCGGCCGCGGTCTGCTCGAAGTCGGGGTAGGGCAGGAAGGTCTGCATTGGTTACCTGGGCGGTGGTGAGGGTTTTCTCGCCTTGGGGACAGTGTTGCCGGAGGCGGCGATCCTTCACGATGAGCACATCGAAAGACGCCGGGAGGCTTTGGTGCTGGGGTTCATGTTCAGGTGGATGGGGATCGGGGCCGCCGTCGGCGCGCTGGCCGTCCTCGGGTTCACGTCGGTGGTGCCCGATCGCCTCGAGGTTCGGGCCGCGAGCGGGGATGGGCCCGCCGGTGCGGCGACCCCCGCCGCCCCGATCGGCACTTCCGCGACGGCCCCGGACGGCGCGGCCCGGATCACCTGGGCGGAGGGCGGCGACATCTGGGTCCACGACGTGGCCGGCGGTGAGCGCCGCCGGCTCACCCACGACGGCGAGGCGCCGTTCGAGTACCTGCCCCGGTTCCACGGCCGCGACCGGGTGACCTTCGTCGTCCGGGAGGGCGATCGGGCCAACCTGTTCCGCCCCGGCCTCGGTTCGGTGGCATCCGTGGTCCGGGAGATCGACCTGACCACCGGCCGGACCACCGACCTGGCCCGCTTTGCCGGCGGGGTGGCGGCCCAGGCCTGGAGCCCCGACGGGAGCACCCTGGCCCTGCTGAGCAGCGACGGCGAGGGGAGGGGGACCGAGCTGCGCTTCGTCACCAGGCACGGGGATGAAGTCGTCCGGACCCTCCCGGCGGTCTGGGGCCGGGGCACCTTCGACGGCTACGACGAGACCAGGGTCGAGTGGGCGGGTGACGGGCGCCACCTCCTCGTCCTCGAGACTGGCTTCGACACCAGCCAGGACGAGACGCTCTACGTGCTCCGGGCCGACGGAAGCGACGCGCTCCCGCCCCGGGGTGGCACCTGGGCCCGGTGGGGAGCCGATTCGCGGACCCTCTACTGCGAATGTGCCGGGCCGGCCGGAGAAGGCTGGTTCTGGCAGGCGCTCGACATCGACACCGGGGTGGAGACGCCCCTGCTCATCGACCGGGCGATGCGCCCGTCCCTGTCCCCCGACGGCCAGGCGATGGTCTTCGATGACGGCGAGGACACCCCGGCGGTCCACGTGCTCGAGCTCGGCACCGGCGGCCGGTCCCGCCGGCTGGTCGAAGCTGCGGTCGCCCCCCGCTGGATCGACGCCGGGCACGTGGTGGTGACCGACACCCGGCCGTGTCCCGACCTGCCCGACGAGTGCATGGCCGGCGGCCACGGCTCGATGTTCGACGCCGCCGGCACGACCTCGGTCGTCGACGTGGCCACCGGAGAGCGCCGGCCCATCGACCCCTTCCCCACCGAGGGGGCCGACATCGCCTGGTTCGAGTTGTAGGCCGGGCCCGAGCCTGACGGTCAGCGGCCGGGTCCGACGATCCGGGCCGCACCAGCCCGAGGATCGACCTCGATCAGATCGCCGTCGCTGATGCTCTCGAACGGTCGGGCACACTCACGACGGCGGGCAGTCCGAGCTCGCGGGCCAGGATGCCGGTATGGCTGAACAGTGCACCCTGTTCGGTCGCCACCGCCGACAGCAGGGGGAAGATGGCGTTGAAGGCGGTGGTCGTGGTCACCGCCACCCCGGCGATGGTCCCCAGCTGGGCGTGGACCGCGGAAGAAAGTGCAGCGGCGCCCAGCGCAGAAAGCTGTCCGCCGTCCGCTGGAAGTGCTCGCCCAACCCGCCGTCGTCGAGTGACTCGGGGTCCAGCCATCCGGGGCGGACCTCCCGTGACACCGCCGTGACATCTGAGCGGCACCGGAGGGTCCTCGCCGCCCGCGCGCGGCCGTCGTAGGCTCCCGACGATGACCGATGCCGACCGGCGTACGGAACTCATGAAGCTCTACGAGCTGGCGGTTGAGGAGTACCGCTTCCAGGTCCAGCTCAACAACCAACGGTTCCAGTGGTATGTCACCGTGGACATGGCGCTCATGACGGTCGGGGCGGGCCTGCTACGGGTCTCGACCGAGGGTGACGGCCGGCCATTGATGGCGACGGTGTTCATCGTCGGCGCCGTCCTCGCCGCCTTCACGGCGAACACCGTGGCCCGTCAAGTGGGCTACCAGCATGAGGCGAGGGACAGAGCCAAAGCGATCGTCGCCGAGCTCGGCATGACGGAGTTCGCCATCGGGTCGACACCGGGATGGGTGGGCAAACCCACGTGGTGGCCCCTCAAGGTCCGCCTCGTCAACTACGGCCTGCTGGGCGTACTGGGCGCCGTCCACGTTTTCGGCCTGCTCTACGTCCTCACCCGCTCGGATTAGGAAGAGCAGCTCCCCCTCCGATTTGAGGGGGCAGCCGGCGGAGGGACCGGGATTCGAACCCGGGGGGCTCGCACCCAGCAGTTTTCAAGACTGCCCCATTCGGCCGCTCTGGCACCCCTCCGGAGAGGAGGCTAGCGACGGCTAAGCCAGGCTGCTCGCGGCTCCGACCGTGAGGAGAACGGTGATGAGGGCGGCGGCGACAGTGCCGGCGTCACCCTTGCTGCCCAGCTTGGCGACGGGGACGAGGAGCACGAGGGCGATGAGGAGCAGGGCGAGGGGCATGGCGTTCCTCCCGGGTCGTGGACTCACGGGAGGAATCGGCACAAATCTGCCGCGACTTGAGCCCGGCGCCCTAACGGGTTTCCAAGCGGCGCTGGATGTCGATGCGGGCCATGTTCTGAACGAAGACATCCAGATCCAGAGCGTGGCCATCCGCCAGCCCATTCATGTCAAGGGGCGAACCAGGGTCGGAGACGTAGACCCCGGGGAGGCCTGGTGGGAGTTCTCCCGCCTCAGGTAGGTCGTAACCCCATTGCGCATCGCCATTCTCCAGAATCTCGGAATGGACCTGGATGCGCTTGTAACGGGGGACCGCAGTCGAAGCATGTCTCGATGCGTCGACCATGGGAAAACGTTCGAGCAGCTGGACTTCCATCTCGTCGGCTGAGCCGTCTGGCAAGACCGCGGCGAAGTCGAACAGGGCCCGGAACTTGTGCAACGCCCATTCTTCGAGCTGATCGGTTTCGAAGACCGCGTCTTCGGGAGCCGGAGCGGCCCACGCACGCAAGGACCACTGGGGCGGCGTCAGGATTGCACGGGCTGCGAGCTCCGCCGATACCTCGGAGTTGATCGCGACTGAGGATTCCTCCAACCGGTTCGTGACGACAGCTGCATAGCGCGCCACCTCGGTGGCCGGCGGCACATTCTCCACTCGTCCTGCTGAGGTCTCCCACGACGTCATCTGCGGCCGCCCGTCAAAAACGAGTCGTGCAAGAGCAGCGCCCGTTGTTGCAGCAGGTGCCTCTCGCCTGGACGTATTGAGGCTCGCACCGACCTGACTGACCACATCGGGCGCAGCAATGCTCCAACACCCAGCGTTCGTTGAAGGCGTAGACCGTCACGCAGGAACGCGTATTGCTGGGGGGACCAAACTGCGTCTTGCAGGTTGTGGACGTCGGGATTTCCTGTAGCTGTTGACGACAATCCTCAGCCACGAGCCCTCCCCGCGATATCGGGGTGATCTCTGAGCGTAGACCGCGTCGTCCCGAAGCCGACAAGGCCCGATAATCAGAAGTCGAGTGGCACCGTGTCGGAGGTCATCCAGCGGGGGTAGGTCTTGCCCTGTTTGGCCTCGACGATCTCGGCGATGTAGCGGTGGAATCGGTGGGGCCCCCGCAGGTCGGTGATCTCCTTGAAGCCCGACGCCTCGTTGGCCGACTCGATGCGCACGGTGGCGTAGGCCAGGAGCCGGCCCATCATCGTCTGGTGGAGCGACACGTCGGTGACCTTGGACCAGGGGATCCAGGCCATGCGCCGGGAGAGGATGCCCCAGGAGCGGATGACCCGGAAGTCGGTGAGGGCGTAGCGGGTGTACCAGGCCTGGGCCCGGCGGACGACCAGCATGATGGCGAGCACGTCGACGACCAGGAAGCCGGCCAGGCTGACGAGGTTGGCGCCGCTGCGGCCGGCCACGAAGCCGGTGAGCAGGGCCACGGCCACCATGAGCAGGATCTGGTGGGCGGCGTCGACCAGGAAGGCGCCGGTCGAGGGCTCGTCGACGAGGATGAGCTGCTCGTCGCCGATCAGGTAGCCGCGCAGGATGTCATCCGGCGGCGGCAGCACGGCCGAGCGCAGGCGCCGCAGCATCGGGGCGGATCAGTCGACCAGGTCGCCGAAGAACTCAGCACCCTTGTCCAGGGCCTGGGCGAAGAAGGTTCCCGTGTCGCCGAGGAACGAGCCCATCGAGTCGGACGACGAGTTCGGGTCGTTCCAGATGTTCATGATGACGAAGGCGAGCGCCAGATAGATGAGACCTTGCTTGAGCTTCACAGCTCGCGATCCTACCGCAACTATTGAGGAAATTGTATAGCTATGTTGCTAATGATCACGATTCACCTCTACATGCGTTCATCTGTCGCTCGCCTGGGGAGCGACGAATGAACGCATGTAGGCGGAGGTGGTCAGGCGGGGCGGGGCGGGACCCGATCGAAGCCGGTGAAGGGCCGCAGCACATCGGGCACGGCCAGCGCCCCACCCTCGTCCTGGTAGTGCTCGAAGAGGAACAGCAGGCTGCGGCCCACGGCGCAGGCGGTGCCGTTGAGGGTGTGCACCAGCCGGGTGCCACCGCCACCCTCGGGGCGCATCCGGGTGGACAGGCGCCGGGCCGAGTAGTCGGTGTAGTTGGAGCACGACGTCAGCTCCCGGTACCGCCCTTCGGACGGCAGCCACACCTCGATGTCGTACTTCTTGGCCGCGGCGCTTCCGAGGTCGCCGGCGGCTACGTTCACCACGCGGTACGGGAGATCGAGGTTGCCGATGATCTCCTCCTCGACGCCGACCATGAGCTCGTGCTCGTCCCACGAC
>JBOGFO010000361.1:0-7393 GCA_050743445.1 Acidimicrobiia bacterium | reverse complement strand
CGGGCCGGCGGGGCCCTGGGTGCCGAACACCAGGAAGCAGCGGAAGCTCTGGCTGTCGCCAGAATCCACGGTGTCGGTGTTGTGGACGAAGATGATGTCGTTGGGCCCGTTGTAGACCGAGGCCTGGAGCCAGGTCAGGTTGGTGTGGACCGTGAAGTTCGGGCTGCCATCCGACGCGTTCCCGGTGTAGTCGCAGACGTCGTAGCCGTTGCCGTTGGCGGCGCCGGCGACGCCGGCCAGGCTGGTGACGCCAACAAGCGTCAGGGCGATGGCGGGAAGGACCTTCTTCACTGTGCCTCCTCAGGCGAGTGGGGATCGGCGTCCAAGCGGCGTTCCCTCTTCGACCTGAAGCATCGGCCAGCCAACCCACGGCGACAGCACGACGTCGTCAACTCCCGCCCAACAATGCGCACCGATTCGCGCCGCTTGTCCGATACGTACCGCCCAAAACGGCAAATCCGCGCTCAAGGTTCGGCCAGGCCCCGGCGCTCCGATGCCGCTGTAGTCAGGCGAGAACGGGGATCAGGGTGATACGGGTCGAGTCGCCGCCGGCGAGGTCGACGAGGCCCCGATCCAGGGTGGCGAGGCGTCCCCGGTGGCGCCGGGCCAGGGCAAGGAGATGGGCGTCGCTGACCTGGCGGTGCCCGACCAGGCGGGTGGGGTCGACGAAGCGCTCGGTGGGCGACACGTCATCCGCCCACATCTGATGTCCCGGGCGAGCGCGGATCTCGTCGAGCACCGTCAACGCCTCCCCGGGCGTGAGCGGATCGCCGACCGCCGCCGGGTTGCTCGAGACCCGCACGAACCCGAACTCGGTCACCGGCGTTGTCGCCCACCCCTCCGCATGGGCGGCGGCGAACCAGCGGCGGGCGGCGAGATGGTGGATGTGGGTCGGCCACGCCAACGCCACCAGCACGTTCACATCCAGGAGCAACACCCCTGTCCCCACCGCGGTACGGGACGTCCGGGGGCTCACGACTCGTCGTCGAGGGCGGCCCGGACCTTCTCCGCCGTGATCGGAGCCGCCTTCGGCCCGACCCGCACCACCGGGAACAGCTCGTCCTCCTCGACCACCGGGCGAGGGGCCAGACCCCGCCGGATCAGATCCGACACGACCTTGCCCAGGGAGCGGCGCTCAGCCGCCGCCAACGCCCGCGCCGCCACCAACACGTCGTCGTCGAGATCCACCGTGGTGCGCATCGCATCACCGTATCACATCATGATGTAATGACATCATTTTCCCAGACCCGCGACAAGGCGCTGGTGGTCAGCAGGCCATGACCTTGGCCATGGCCCGGCAGAATTCGGGCCAGCGCTCGGGGGCCACGACGCCGGCTCGCCGGAGGAGGCGGTCGGCGGGAACCAGTTGCACGTTGTCCAGGTTTGCCACGCACGACGATCCCAGCCCCTCGGCCTCGCCCAGCGCCACCTCGGTGGCGAGACCCCGCACGGTGGTGGTCACGGGGGCGACCAGCACGCGGGTCAGGTGAGCAGCGATGCGGCGCCGGGTCAGCACGACGACGGGCCGGACCTTGTCCAGGTCCGCCCACCAGACGTCGCCGTGGCCCAGGCCCGTCACCGGGCCCGGCGGCGGCGGCGCTGCGCCAGGCGCACCACATCGTCGGGTACGTCGCCGTCATAGGCGAGGTCGGGCCCCGGGGGCGCCTGCCAGACCAGGTCCGGGTCGTTCTCATAGGGCTGGACGAGGAGGGCCTCGCGTTCCCGCTCCGCCTCCAGTTGCTCCACCAGCGCCACCAGCGCCCGGTCGAGCAGACGGCTGTCGGCCCCGGGGAGCAGCCGCCGGGCCGCCGCCAGATTTTGCGCATCAACGGTGGTGGAAACTCGCACACGAGTCATGCCATAAATAGTAGCAGTACGAACCTCTTCGTCAGAGGTCGACGAAGCCCTCGGCGCAGTTCGAGGCTCCCGTCTTCCCCGTGTCGCAGACCTTGTAGGTCATCCGGCCCGACCCGTACACGGTCTGGGTGTGGCGGCCGTCGTTGGCGGTGTTGGTGACGATCTTGGACCCGTTGCGGTAGATATCGACCTTCACCGTGTAGCCGGTCCAGCGGATGGTGACCGCCGTCCCGAGCAGGCCCTTGGACCCCTTGGTCACGGTCACCGACCGGGCGTTGGGGGGAGGCGGCGGCGGGGGCGGAGGCGGCGGGACGGGGAGGGCGCCGCTGATGAGGCGGCTGATGTCGAGGCGGCTGCTCGCCACGGTGAAGCCGGCCAGGGTCGGGGTGGCGAGCGCTGAGCCGAGAACGGCGCTTCTGACACCGGCCACGTCGAGGACTCCGCTCGAGGCCGCGTAGAGCGCCACGGCGCCGGTCACGTGGGGCGCGGCCATCGACGTCCCGTTGTAGGCGGCGTAGGAGTTGTTGGGCACCGTCGACCAGATGCCCACGCCGGGAGCGGCCAGGTCGACACTGGTGGCGCCGTAGTTCGAGAAGGAGGCCTTGGCGGCGTTCTTGTCGATGGCGCCGACGGAGATCACGTTGGGGGCGTTGTAGTTGGCCGGGTAGGTGGCGGTGACGTCGTTATTGGCGTTGGAGTTGCCGGCGGCGGCGACGAAGGTGATGTTGGCGGCGGCGGCCCGGGTGATGGCGTCGAGCAGGGCCTGGGAGAAGCCGCCCCCACTCCAGGAGTTGTTGGTGGCCACGATGTTGAGGCCATGGCGGGTCTTCAGGTCGGTGATGTAGTCCACCGCCTTGACCGCGTTGGCCAGCGTGCCGCCCAAGGTGCCCAGGAACTTGGCCGAGATGAGCTTCACGTCCCAGTTGACGCCGGCGACGCCGATCCCGTTGTTGCCCTTGGCCCCGATGGTCCCGGCGACGTGGGTGCCGTGGTCGTCCGCCGTCCCGTCGTAGACGGAGCTGTTGTTGCCGGCGAAGTCCCAGCCGTAGACGTCGTCGACGTAGCCGTTGCCGTCGTTGTCGACCTTGTCGGTGGCCTTGTTCTTGCCGGCGGCGGTCAGGCCGGTCTCGCCCGGGTTGGCGGCGACGTTGTCCTTCAGGTCGGGGTGGGTGTACTGGTAGCCCTCGTCGATGATCCCGACGTAGACGGTGTTGCTGCCCGTCTGCCCACCGGCCCACGCCTCGTCGGCCTGGCTCCCGTAGGGGTTGGGGGGCGTCGAGGTGTCGCCCTTCATGCCCCACAGCGAGCCGTCGACGTACTTCGGGTCGTTGGACACCGCCGCGTGGATGAAGATCCAGTTGGGCTCGACGAAGGCGATGTCGGGGTTCGACCGGAAGCGACGCGTGGCCTCGGCGCGGTCGATCCCGCGGACCCTCACCAGCTCGACCCCCCGACGGTTCCCGGCCTGCTCCACCAGCCGGCGGATCGGTTCCGCCTTGGCCCGGCTGCGGGCCTCGGACCGGCGGGTCTCGGACACGCCGGTGCGGTATCCGACGACCAGCTCGTCGGCCACGGCGGCGGGCTCGGCCGGCGGCGGAGTCTCGGCGGCCCAGCTGGCGACGTTCGGTGAGAGGGCGGCCCCGACGAGGAGGACAACGACAGCAGCAGCGAGACGACGCACAACGTCCTCCAAATGGGGCTGACTACCCGAAGCACCGCGAGGTGAAGACCACTCATGATTCGGGTCACCGGGCGTGGCACCTGTCCGGAGTTTCGGAATTCACACAACAGGTTCGGGGAAAATGCCGGAGTTGCCCCAGAAGCGGCCGCTACGCGCACCTTCGAAAGGCGAAAGGCCCGGGCCCCCCGCAGTGGTACGGGGGCCCGGGCCTCTCGATTCGCCCGCCTGCGGAACTGCGGCGGGACAGGGTTACGGAACGTCCAGGACGGCCACCGACACGATCGGGTGCGGCGGCGGGTTGTCACCCAGTGAACCGAAGAAGGGCAGGTTGGAGAAGGTGAAGATCCCGCCGTCCTCGGCCACCATCAGGTAGCCGTTGCCGAAGGGCACCATGCCCGAAACCGGACGGTTCAGCGGCTGGCCCCCCTTCGAACCCCGGAAAGGGACGTCGAAGGAGAAGATCCCGCCGTCGGTGGCGACCAGCCAGTAGCCGGGGCCGCACTGGTTGGGAACCAGGGACTGGACCGGGCCGTTGAGCGGGGTGGAGCCCATCGACCCGAGGAACACGGCGTCGCCGAAGGTGAAGACCCCACCGTCGGTGCCGACCATGTAGTAGCCCAGACCCGAGGCCGTGGGGATGGAGTCGAGGACCCGGCCGTTGAGGCCAACGTCGAGCAGGTCGCCGTGGTGGACGGCGTCGCCGAAGGTGAAGACCCGGCCCCGGGTGGTGAAGATCCAGTAGCCGTTGCCGGTCATGGTCCGGGACAGGCTGGTCACCGTCTCGCCGGCGACGAGCTTGCTGATGTCGGCGTTGCCGAGCCAGGAGGCGTCACCGAAGGCGAAGACCCGGCCGGAGTTGTCGACGATCCAGTAGCCGTTGCCCGAAGGCGTGGGCTCGAGGTCGACGGCCTTGGCGCTGCCGAGGTGCTCGGAGGCGCCGCCCATGTACTGGGCCTGGCCGAAGGCGTAGACGCTGCCGTTGTCACTGACCATCCAGTAGCCCGACCGGCGGCTGATCGTCTCGCAGCTGGCGGGGATGGGGATGTCGCCGGGACCGCCGCCGGTGCCGACCCCGGGGTTGGGGGATTCGGGACTGGGGGTACCGGCGCCGCTGAACGGGTCATCGCCGCCGAAGGTGCAGACGACCAGCTCCTGGGGGTCGAGCGTGACCGTCACGGCGTTGCCGCTGCCGAGGACGATGTCCCCGTTTTCACGCACGCAGAAGAGCTCGCCGATCGGGTAGTTGCCCCCGTTGACCTGGGTGATGGTCGTGCTGATCGGGGCCGAGGAACCCCAGGAGTACTTGAAGTTGGCCACGCCGTCGGCTTCGGTGGTGTCGGGGTCACCCACGCCGCCCGAGGCGGTGAACTGGAACCCGGCGGCGGGGTTGCCGTCGAGCAGACGGTTGACCACGACCGAGCCCTTGCAGAGGTCGGTGGCGATGGTGGTCAGCAGGTCGGACAGGTCCTCGACGTCCACGTCGGTCCAGTCGGCCTCGCCGATTCCGACGTCCGGGTAGCGGTTCGGACCGGAGATGAGTTTCAGGCGGTCCTGGGAGGAGCCGCTCGGGGTGTCGACACCGACAGCGAGCATGTGCACACCGAGGTCACGGATGAAGTTGGCCTGGGTAACGGCCCGGTCGATGTCGGCTTGGCTGGTGCTACTGCCGGTCCAGGGGTTGTCACCGTTGTAGGTGGTCGGGTCGCCGTCGGTGATCATCACGACCACGTGCGGCTGGTCGTTGTCGAAGTCGGGGAACTGCCCCCGGGCGGTGAGGAGGCCGTCCTCCCAGTTGGTGGCGCCGCCGAAGTCGAGCCCGCTGACGGCGGACTTGAGCGCCTCGAGGCCGTCGCCGCTGACCGAGGTCGGACCCATGTCGGCATCGGCGGAGCCGGAGAAGCTGACGAGCGACACCGTCGAACCGGTGTCGGCCAGCTGGTCGAGGAAGGCGTTGGCCGCCGCCTGGACGGTGTCGGCCGTCACGGACCCGGAACGGTCGAGCACGAGGGCCAGGTCCAGGCCGCAGGAGCTCTCGAGGTCCTGGTTGACGGAGGCGGCAACGGCGGCGCCGGCCGGCGAAAGCGCCAGCATCGAGGCACCGAGGGACAAGAGGATAGGGATGCAGAGTCGCCGGAGCGTGCTCCCGGTCATGGTTCCTTCCTTTGGGTTGGATTGAGATGCGGCGATGCCGGGTTCGCTCTCGCTGCCTCGGTGCCACTGGGTCGAGAACTTCGAGTCAGTCCCACGTCACGACACGTCGAGCCGGGGGGTCCGAAGCTCAATGTGGGGCCGCCACCTCACAACCCGGCCACGGCAATCTCAAAGCCAGCCCAACGCTGCGGAAACGGGCGCTCCGGACATCGATTTGTCCCGTCTTCCGCCGACGACGATCGTGACGTGATGGCCCGACTGGTCCTCGACCACGGCCAACCCGTCGTCGTGGTCGACGTCTACGGCCAGCCCTTTGCCCGCCTGGTGGTCACCGTCCCCGACGCCGAAGCGGAGGCCGGTCGGCTCCGGGCCGAGCTCGGTGTCGCGGCGTCCTGAGCCACCGTGGCTACCTTCGAGCACGTCCTCGACCGGGCGTGTGGTCCTTCGTCGATTACTATAGACTTCATATGAGTAATATCTTGCTCGCCAGAGAGGATGGGTGATGGATCCCTCCAATCCGATCGGCTCCGTCATCCCGTCGGCGCACGGCCCGGTGCTGACCGTGCTCGCCCGGACCGACCGCCCCATGAGCGGGCGCCAGACGGCTGCTCTGGTGGGGGGTCGGGTCACCCAGTCCCGGGTGAACAGCATCCTGCAGGCCCTCACCGAGGCGGGGATCGTCCTCTGTGAGGAACATCCCCCGGCCCGGCTCTACCGCCTGAACCGCGACCACGTCGCCGCCGGGGCGATCGCCGCCCTCGCCGGCCTGCGCGACGAGTTGCTCTCCCGGATGCGGCAGCACATCGTGGCTTGGCCGGTGCAGCCGGCGGCGGTATGGCTGTTCGGGTCCGCCGCCCGGGGTGACGGAGGACCCCGCAGCGACATCGACGTCCTCGCCGTCCGCCACCGCCGCGTGGAGGAGGAGGACCCCAGGTGGATTGCCCAACTCGAGTCCTTCGCCACCGACGTTCGGGCCTGGGCCGGCAACGAGTGCCGGGTCATCGAATACGGCGAGGATGAGTTCGGTGACCTGGAGGCAGCAGGCGAGCGCCTCGCCGCCGAGATCCACCGGGACGGCATCCACCTGGCCGGCGCCCGGGTCACCGGGCGCCGTCGCCCGATCGTGACCGACCGGTGACCGGCCCCGCCGCCCGGGCCCATCTGGTCAAGGCGCAGGAATTCCTCCTGGCCGCCGAGCTCACCCTCGACCAGGGCCTGTTCAACGCAGCGGCATCGAACGCCGTGTCCTGCGGCATCAACGCCAAGGACACCATCTGCCATTCCCTGACGGGCCGCAGCGGGGCCCACCAGGACCACCAGCAGGCGGTGGCCGAACTCAGGGACTCCGGACCGGCCGGCGCCGCCCTGGCCCCCACGCTCAGACGGCTCCTGGCGCTTAAGACGAAGTCGCAGTATCAGGCGGCGCCGGTGGGTCGTGCCGAAGCGACGAGGGCGGTGGAGTGGGCCGGGCGGCTGCACGACCGGGCCCTGGAGGTCGTCACCGCCTGAACCCGCCTCCCGATCCCTATCCGGGAACCTGACCGCCAGCCCCACTCTGGACGATGTCCCGCACCCACTCGGGTCAGTAGCACCCCGCCGACGGCACGGGTGCTGGGCGCGGGAACCGCCGGGACCCGAGGATCCCGGCGGTTCCGGAGGGCAAATGCGGGCGGCGACCAGTGGCCGGCGCCGGGCCCGTACGAC
>JBOGFO010000360.1:0-4040 GCA_050743445.1 Acidimicrobiia bacterium | reverse complement strand
GGAGCAGCATGCATTGGCGGCGGAATTGGCCGAGCAGGCAGGACAGACCGATCGGGCGGCCGCGTTGCTGCTCGAAATGGGACGCGCTGCGTTGCAGCGTGGCGCCCTGGACACTGCCGAGGTGGCGCTCGCCCGGGCCCGTGGTTTGCCGAGGGTTGACGGGGAGCGGTGGCTCGAGATCAGTGAAGCGCTCATCGAGGTGTACTCCTGGGCGGGGAAACTGGACCCGGCCCTCGAGGTCGGCACTCTGATACTGAACGCGCTCCCTCCGTCAGCACCACGGACTGCGGAGGTGCACCTCCGGCTGGCCCGTGCAGCCGTGGCGGCGGAGCGCTGGGATACTGCCACCGGTCACCTCGAACAAGTTAGGGCGTTCAATGACGCCGTCCTGCGTGCCCGAACGGACGCGGTGGCCGCCGAGGTCGCCATCGGACAGAGGAACCCAACGGCAGCCGAGGAACTGGCTCGTTCGGCCCTGGATGCCGCCGAGATTCAAGGACTGCCAGAAGTGGCGTGTGAAGCCCTGGAGGTTCTGGGCCGGTGCGCTCGGCTGAGTGACCTGGAACGTGCTCGGTCCCTGTTCGACCAGGCCCTCGAGGTGGCCACCGAGCACGATCTTCCCCTGCGGCGCATCCGGGCCCTGCACGAGCGGGGCACGCTCGACCTCCTCAACTCCAATGACGCCGCCGGGCTGCAATCGGCACGCGACCTGGCGATGGCGGCTGGGGCGCCGGCGTTGACGGCCGTCCTCGACATCCAGATCGCGTCCGCCATCTTCGCCTTCTGGCGGCCCGATGAGATGACACCCGTGGCGGAGCGGGCGGCGGAGACCGCCCGCCTCTTGGGCCTGCGGCTGGTCCGGTCGATGGCGCTGCTCTGGCAGGCGTCCGCCCATGCCCAGAAGGGCGAGCGCCGCCAGATGGAGGAACTCATCGGCGAGGCCCTCCGGGACGCCGACATGGATGCCGCCGCGATGGCCTTCGGTTTGTGCCGGGCCGTCCTCGCTCTGGTGGAGGATGACCGCGCATCGGCGCTCGCCCATCTCGACGCCGCCGAGGACCTCGCCGGGCGTCAGGATGCTTCGAATCCCTGGGCGTTCCGAGGTCTATGGGCCCTACTGCGCAACGTCGAGGACGTCGACGGCAACGCCGCCCGGGCCCGGCTCCGCTCATCGGGTGCCACCGTCTACTGGGCCAACCGGGCCTGGCTTCGGCTCGCCGACGCCGTCGCCGTCGGACGGACGGGCGACATCAGTGCCGCCGAAGCCTGCTTCGCCGACGGCGACGAGGCGCTCGGGACGACGCCGTGGCTGCGCCATCTCAGCCGCCGACTGGTGGCGGAAGCCGCCCTGGCCGACGGCTGGGGCGAGCCCGTCGCCTGGCTGCGCTCGGCCGCCGCGTTCTTCGCCGAGACAGGCTATGACCGGCTGGGAACCGGATGCCGGTCGCTCCTCCGGCGAGCCGGCGAGCCCGTTCCCCGGCGGGGCCGGGGAGAGTCGACCGTCCCGCCGGAGCTGCGTGCCCTTGGTGTAACCAGCCGGGAGGTCGACGTCCTATGGCTCGTCGCCGAACAGCTCGGTAACCGGGAGATCGGCGCCCGCCTGTACCTGTCGTCCAGAACCGTGGAGAAGCACGTCGCGAGCCTGCTCGCCAAGACCGGCGTGGGCGACCGCCGGGAACTCGCCACCTACGCGGCCCGCCTGCTCCCCGACTAACACTAACCGGGGGCCCCCGACTCGTTATCTGGGGGCCCGGTCCCGATGTGGCGAGCTGTCCGGTGGTCTCACGCTATGGGCATCGAAAAGCACAGACCATGAGGAGGAACCCGATGCCCGCGACCGAGACCACGATCGATCAGCAGAAGCTCGACGAGCTCCTCGGGCGCATCGTCGCTGACGGCGGTGCCGCCCTCGGCGTTCTCCTGGCTTACATCGGCGACGAACTGGGCCTGTGGGCAGCCCTCGACCGGATCGGGCCGTGCACGCCCGAACGCCTCGCCGCCGAGACCGGTACCCACGAGCGGATGGTGCAAGAGTGGCTCTCCGCCCAGGCGGCCGGTGGCTACGTCGACTACGACCCGGCCACACAGACGTTCTCCCTCTCGCCCGAGCAGGCTTCGGTCCTCGCCGACGAGGCCGGTTCCGCCTTCATGGGCGGGCTCTTCCAGTGCATCGCGCAATGGGCCCAGGTGCTGGACAAGGCGGAGGTCGCCGTCCGGACCGGAAAGGGCCTCGGCTGGGGGGACCACACCAGGGGGGCGCATACCGGCACCGAACGGTTCTTCCGTCCCCTGTACGAAGCCAACCTGGTGAGCACCTGGATCCCCGCCCTCGACGGCGTCGACGCCAAGCTCCGTCGGGGCGCCACGGTCGCGGACGTTGGCTGCGGCCACGGGGCCTCCACCGTGATCATGGCCCGGGCCTATCCCAACTCGACGTTCGTGGGCTTCGACTTCCACCCGCCGTCGATCGAGCGGGCCCGCAAGCTTGCCGCCGACGCCGGGATCGCCGAGCGCGTCACCTTCGAAGTCGCCCGGGCCACCGAGATCACCGGCGATGATTACGACCTGGTGGCGGTCTTCGACGCCCTCCACGACATGGACAACCCCGTAAGAGCCGCCGCCCAGGCGCGCCGGGCCTTGGCCCCCGAGGGCACCTTGCTCGTCGTCGAGCCCTTCGCCAACCATCGCCTCGAGGACAACCTCAACCCCATCGGGCGCATCTACTACTGTGCCTCCACTCTCGTGTGCACTCCCTGCTCGCTGAACGATGACGGGACGGCGCTCGGCGCCCAGGCCGGCGCCACCCGGCTCGCCCACGTGCTCGAGGAGGCCGGCTTCCGCCACGTCCGGGTCGCCGCCCAGACGCCCTTCAACCTCATCATCGAGGCCAAGCCGTGAACCCCACCACTGGTCGCCGAGCCACCGTGGAGACACCATGACTCTCGGCCAAACCACCTCGTGGGCCTGCTTGATGAGCGTCGAGACCTATCGGACGACCGTAGCGCCGGCGGACTGCGACCATCTGGGCCACATGAATGTGCAGCATTACTTCCGAGCCGTAAGTGAGGGCATGTTCTCGCTCATGGCCCAAGTCGGGTTGGGCCCGGCTGAGATCCGAGTTCGCAAGCTGTCGTTCGCCGTGGTCCACGCCGACACGGACTTCTGGGCAGAACTGCACGCGGGCGACATCGTCGCGCTGCGGACCGGGATCGAGGCGGTCGGACGCAAGTCGGCCGAGTTTCGACACGAACTGATCAACGTGGCAAGCGGTCAGACCGCGATGACCACGAGGTTCAAGTGCGTCCTCCTGGACCTCGATCGACGGGTCGCGGTAGAGGTGCCGCGGGACATCCGGGATCGTCTGACGGCTCGTGCTTCTCCGCCCACAACGTGACCCGCCAGACAGTCGACGGCAACCGGATCCGCACCGACCGGTACGGCCAGGGAATGCGCTGGCGGGTCCGGTACCTGGATCCGGACGGCCATCACCGGTCCAAGATGTTCGCCCGGAAGGTGGACGCCGAGCGCTTCCTGGCCAGTGTCACGACCGACATGCTGCGAGGCGCCTACGTCGACCCATCGGCCGGAAAGGTCACCTTCGCCGACTTCGCTGCCCGGTGGCTCGAGTCCCGGACGTTCGGTGAATCGAGCCGGGAAGCCACGGAGGTGCGCCTGCGCGTCCACGCCTACCCGCACCTCGGCCGTCGTCAGCTACGCGATTTGCGCCCCTCGGTCATCCAGGCCTGGGTGCGCAGTCTCCAGGAGCAGCTCGCCCCGTCGTACGTGCGGGTGATCTTCGCCAACGTGTCGGCCGTCCTCGATCGGCCGAAGGGCGGCAAGACACGGACCGTTCCGCTGCCCACGTCCGTCGCCGAAGCACTGGCCACCCACCTCCAGCAATATCCCGCGCAAAGTGAAGGCTTGGTCTTCACCAGCCGCGAGGACAAGCCCATCAACCGCAGCCACTTCGACCCGTACATCTGGCACCGCACCCTCGCCGCGGTCGGCGTCGAGCGCAGCCGCCAGAACGGCATGCACGC
>JBOGFO010000359.1:0-4319 GCA_050743445.1 Acidimicrobiia bacterium | reverse complement strand
CGGCAGCATGGACCGGGTGCTGGTCGACGCGCCCTGCTCGGGGCTGGGGGTGCTGCGGCGCCGGCCCGAGTCCCGCTGGTGGCTCCGACCCGATGACGTGGACCGGGCGGCCGCCCTCCAGCGCCGGCTCCTGGTGGCCGCCGCCGGCGCCCTGCGGCCCGGCGGCCTGCTGGCCTACTGCGTGTGCACCCTCACCCGGGCTGAGACCGCCGACGTCGAAGCGTGGGCGATGGCCGAGTTCCCCCACCTGAGGGCCCAACCGCCACCCGGCCCACCCTGGAGACCGCTCGGCGGCGGAGCGATCCTGCTCCCCGGCGACGCCGGTACCGACGGCATGTACCTCCTGCTCCTGCGGGCTCCCAGCTCGTGAAGTCGCTCATGGGGCGGTGGCCAGGAGGAGCGGCTCGGTCTCGAGGAGGGCGGCCGTCGAGCGCTCGAAGGCGGCGACGGACCGGCTCACCGTGTCGACCACCCCGAGGGGATCAATCCCCACCGCCGTCTCCGCCGCCAGCACGAGGCCGTGGACCCCGTCGAGGAGCGTGTTGGCGATGTCGTTCACCTCGGCCACGGTCGCCCGCCGGTGCTCCACCATCGACTCGAGCAGGTTGGTGGCCACGTAGACCGGGGTGTTCAGCCGGTTGGCCTGGCGGACGATCGCCTTCTGATAGAAGGGGACGCTCTCGAGGGGGACCTCCCGGGAGAGGTCGCCCCGGTCGATGAGCACGGCGTCGGCGGCGGAGATGATCTCGTCCATGTGGCCCACACCGGCCCGGCTCTCGATCTTGGCGATGACCGTGGCGCCGGCAGGGAGGAGGCTGCGGACCAGCGCCACGTCATCGCCGGAGGAGGCGAAGGACAAGGCGACCTGGTCCACCCCCAGGCGCCGCCCGATCTCGATCGCCCGCCTGTCCTTGTCAGTCAGCGCCGGCAGCGGGGGGGTGGGCTCGATGGTCACGGCCCGGTTGGAGCACACCCTCCCCTCGGCGGCCACGATGGCCGTCACGCCCCGGTCGTGGACGTGCCCGACCCGGAGCCGGGCCCCGTCGAAATCGATGGACAGGATGGTCCCGGTCTTCAGCCCGGCGAAGGCGGCCGCCGGCCGGAGGCTGATCAGGTCCTCGGTGCCCACCACCTTCTCGGGAGTGAGGCGCACAGGCTGGCCGACCCTCAGGGCCACATCAGGGGCCATGATCCCGCAGCGCACCTGCGCTCCCTCGGTGTCGAGGCAGATGGGCACCGAAGAGTGTTGCCGCACGAGGCGGATGGTGTCCTCCACGGCTGCCAGGGCCGTGTGGGAGAGGTTGATGCGGAAGCTGTCGACGCCCCGTTCCTCGAGTCCGGTGATGACCTCGGGACGGAGGGAGGCGGGGCCCAGGGTGCACAGCACCCGGATGCTGCGTCGCTGACGCATTCGGATCATCCCCCGTGGCAGACGTGAACAGAGTGATTATTAGTGGAATTGATGTGTGGTTTATCAGAAGTGCAGAAAGTTAGCAACATAAATGTCTCAAGGTTCTACGAACCACGTGTCAATCACCACCATCACTGATGCGCAGTGGTGCGCTTGCTACCTTCTCGACCCATGACGTTGACGGCGAAGGTGCTCACGGTCTCGGACGGCGTGGTGGCCGGCACCCGGGACGACATCTCGGGGCGCACCCTGGTCGAGCGGCTGGCGGCCGAGGGGTACGAGGTGGTGGCCCACGAGGTCACGGCCGACGGCATCGCCGAGGTGGCGGACGCGCTGCGCCGCCTCAGCACCGACTTCGCCGGGCTGGTGGTGACCACCGGGGGCACCGGGTTCGGCCCCCGGGACCTCACGCCGGAGGGCACCCGCGAGGTGATCGAGCGGGAGGCCCCGGGGCTGGCCGAGGCCATGCGCCACCTGTCGCTCGGGGTCAACCACCACGGCATGCTCTCGCGGTCGGTGTGCGGGGCCGTCGGCGCCGCCCTGGTGTGCAACCTGCCCGGGTCGTCCCGGGGAGCGATCGAGTGCCTGGAAGCGGTCCTGCCCGCGCTACCCCACGCGCTCGACCTGCTGGCCGGCGGTCGGCCCCACTGACTCCTGCGGGGGACACCCCCGCACCCCCGCCGGCTCGTGGACGGCGCGGGTCTGGCACTAAAATCTTGACCTGTCGGTCAAGAAAAGGACACCCGTGGACTACATGGCGATGGCCCTCCGCCTGGGGGAGCGGGGGCGCGGGACCGCCCCGCCCAACCCCTGGGTGGGCTGCGTCCTGGAGCGGGACGGTCAGGTCGTCGGGGCGGGCTTTCACCGGGCCCCGGGTGAGCCCCACGCCGAGCCGGCGGCCCTGGCCGAGGCCGGCGAGCAGGCCCGGGGGGCCACGGCCTGGGTGACGCTCGAGCCCTGCAACCATCACGGCCGCACCCCACCGTGCACCGAGGCGCTGATCGAGGCGGGGGTCGGCCGGGTGGTGGTGGCCGTCCGCGACCCCGACCGCGGGGTGGCCGGGGGCGGGATCGAGCGCCTCCGCGCCGCCGGGGTGGCCGTCGAGGTCGGCCCCGGGGAGGCGGAGGTCGCCGAGTCGCTGCGCCCCTACCTCCACCACCGCACCACCGGGCGGCCGCTGTGCGTGCTCAAGGCGGCGGTCAGCCTGGACGGGCGCACGGCGGCGGCCGACGGAACCTCACAGTGGATCACCGGCGCCGAAGCCCGCCTCGACGCCCACCGCGTGCGGGCCGAGTCCCAGGCCGTGGTCGTCGGGTCGGGCACCGCCCTGGCCGATCGGCCCCGCCTCGACGTGCGCCTCCCCGAAGGCGTTCCCCGCCAACCCTTACGGGTGCTCCTCGATGCCCGGGGTCAGGTTCCGGCGGCGGGGCCCCTCTTCGACCCCGCGCTGGCTCCCACCCTGGTGATCACGACCCCCTCGGCCGCACCCGAGGCGGTGAAGGCGTGGCTGGAGGCCGGCGCCGAGGTGGCCGAGGTACCGGGCGCCCACGACGACGCCGGCGTCGACCTGACGGCGGCCCTCACCCTGCTCGGGGAGCGGGGCGTGCTCCAGGCGATGGTGGAAGGGGGCCCGACGTTGCACGGCGCCCTGGTGCGCGCCGGGCTCGCCGACCGCCTCGTGCTCTACGTGGGTGGGCGGCTGCTGGGGGCTGGAGGGCTGCCCCTGCTGGCCGGACCGGGACCCGCCGGCCTGGTCGACGCCAGCCCCTGGCGCATCACGGACGTCCGGCTCCTCGGCGCCGACGCCCGTCTCGACTGCGAGCCGGCCTGATGTTCACCGGGTTGGTCGAGGAGCTGGGCCGGGTGCGGGCGGTGACCCCCAACGCCACCGGCGCCCGCCTGGAGATCGAGGCCACCACGGTCACCGACGACGCCGACCTCGGCGCGTCGATCGCCGTCAACGGCTGCTGCCTGACGGTGGTCGCCTTCGACGCCGGCTGGTTCGCCGCCGATGCCGTGGAGGAGACCCTCACCCGGACCTGTCTGGGCGCCCTGGCCCCCGGGGACCCGGTCAACCTGGAACGGCCGGTCCGCCTCTCCGACCGGCTCGGCGGCCACCTTGTCCAGGGCCACGTCGACGGCGTCGGGCACATCCGGGAGCGCACGCCGCTGCCCGACGGTTCGACCCGGGTCGGCATCGAGGCGCCGGAGCATCTCCTGCGCTATGTGGTGGAGAAGGGTTCCATCGCCGTCGACGGGGTCAGCCTCACCGTGGCCGGCGCCGACAGCACCGGCTTCGACTTCGCTCTCATCCCCCACACGGCTACCGTGACCACGTTGGGCACCAAAGGATCCGGCGCCCCCGTCAACCTGGAGGTCGACCTGGTGGCGAAGTACATCGAGCGGCTGGTTCCCGGGGCCCCGGGGGCGCGGGGGTGTCCCCCGGAGACACCGGGGGCGCGGGGGTGTCCCCCGGAGACAGGGGCCTGACATGCCCTTCGCTCCTGTCGAAGAAGCCATCGCCGCCATCGCCCGGGGCGAGTTCGTCACGGTCGTCGACGACGCCGACCGGGAGAACGAGGGCGACCTCATCCTGGCCGCCGACAAGGTCACTCCCGAAGCGATCGCCTTCATGGTCCGCCACACCAGCGGGGTCATCTGCATGCCCGTCGTCGGCACCCGCCTCGACGACCTGCGCATCCCGCTCATGGTGGCCGACAACACCGAGTCGCAGCGCACGGCCTTCACCGTGTCCGTCGACGCCAAGAACAACACCACCACGGGGATCTCGGCCGCCGACCGGGCCGCCACCATCCGGGCCCTCATCGATCCCACGTCGGGGCCGGAGGACTTCAACCGGCCCGGGCACATCTTCCCGCTCCGCTACCGCGAGGGCGGGGTGCTCAAG
>JBOGFO010000358.1:0-6228 GCA_050743445.1 Acidimicrobiia bacterium | reverse complement strand
CTCCATGCCCGAGGCGAGGATGGCGTCGCGCAGGTCCTGGCTCGTGACCTGGATCAGCACGGTCATGGTGTCGCTTTCTCCTGGGATTGGAGCTCGGCGAGGAGGTCGTCGAGCCGGTCGAGACGGGTGTTCCAGGTGCGCTCGAAGGATCGCACCCAGTCATGGACGGGCCGGAGCGCCGGACCGTTGACCCGGTACCAGCGCCGCTTGCCGTCGACGCGGACGAGGACGAGATCGACCGCCCGCAGCACGCCGAGGTGCTTGGACACCTGCGGCTGGCTGAGGCCGAGCCGGTCGACGAGCTCGCCGACGGTTGCTTCCCCGGTGCCCAAGGCATCGAGGAGACGGCGACGGCTCGCCTCGGCGACGGCGTTGAACGCATCGGTTGTCGTCGGGGTGCGAGCCATACGACGATCATATGTCGATATCGGAATGTGTCAAGAGGCTCCCGACGGTACCGCTAGCGTCCACGCCGTGCAGAGGCGGCCGTCGGCGGCGCTGGCTCTGGCCTTGGCGGTCGCCCTGGTCGTCTTCTCGGCGTGCTCGGACGGCGACGACACCACCGCAACGTCCGAGACGACCGAGGCGCTGCTGCCGCCCATCCGCCTGGGCGCCATCTTCAACATGACCGGGCCGAACTCCACGCTCGGCCAGGAGGAGTTCGTGGGCGTCGAAGCGGCGGTGGCCGAGATCAACCGCCAGGGCGGGGTCCTCGGCCGGCAGCTGGAGCTGGTCAAGGCCGACGCCGCCTCCGACCCCCAGAAGGCGGCCACCGAGGCCACCCGCCTGATGGACGACGAGGACGTCGTGGCCATCATCGGGCCGGACGGGGCCCAGACCGCGCTCCCGATCGTCCCCGTGGCCAACGAACGCGGCGTCCCCCTCGTCGCCGCCTCGGCCGGCTTCCTGGCCCGGGTCGCCCCCGAGCAGCTGTCGTGGGTCTTCACCGTCGGGCCCGACTTCGCCACCAGGGGGCTCCCGACGTTCGTGCGCTACTGGCAGTCCAAGGGCTACCGCCGGGTGGCCGTGCTCAGCAACCAGACGCCGGTCTTCGAGCTCGTCAACGGGTTCCTGACCACCACCGCGTCCGAGGCCGGCTTCGAGGTGGTCGGAGCGGAGTCGTTCCCGACCGGTCAGCCCGATGTCACCCCGCTGATCGCCAAGCTCGCCGGCCGGGACCCCGACGTGCTCCTGGTGCCCCACGTCGGCGCCGACGTGGCCACCGTCATCAAGAACTTCCGCACCCTGGCGCCCGAAGGCATCGAGATCACCACCAACGCCGCCACGGCCAACCGCCGCTTCATCGACCTGGTCGGGGAGCAGGCGATGGAAGGCGTCGTCCTCAACGGCTGGAAGGCCATGGTCGTCGACGACCTGGCCACCGACGACCCCGTGCGCCCCGAGGTCGACCGGTACCGCAAGGGTGTCGAGGCCCAGGGCCTGACCTGGGATCCGGCCAGCAGCGCCATCGTCGGTTGGGACGGGGTGCAGGTGGTCGCCCGGGCCCTGGAGGAGGCCGGGAGGGTGGACCGGGCCGCGCTGCGCGACGCCCTCGAGCGGGTCGACTTCCAGGGGGCCATGACCCACTGGCGCTTCACGGCTGACGAGCACGACGGCGCGCCGGCGGGGGAGGTGTGGGTCATGGTGCAGCGGGTCGCCGGAGGCTGGAAGCGGGTGGACGGCTGACCGGTGGAGGTCCTCCTCCAGACGATCGTGGCGGGGATCACCAACGGGGCCGTCTACGGCATCGCCGCCCTGGGCATCGTCCTCGTGTTCCGGGTGGCCCGGGTCATCAACCTGGCCCAGGGCGAGGCCATCACCATGGGGGCCCTGGTCACCTGGTGGCTTGACGGGCCCGGCGGCTGGCCCCGGCCCGGTGCCGCGGTGGTCGCCGTCGCCGCCACGGCCGCCTTTTTCGGCGCCGCCTCCCGCTGCACGCTGCTGCGGGCCGGTCGGGTCAACACCCCGGACACGCTGCGGGCCTCGCTGGTGACCCTGGCGCTGGCCCTCGTCGCCCAGGGGCTGCTCTTCGCCGGCTTCGGCCGGGAGCTCCACGGCTCCGCGCCGCTGCTCGGCTCGTCGCCGGTCGGCCTGGCCGGGGTGTCGCTCCCGGCCCACACCCTCCTCATGCTGGCGACGACGGCCGGGATCGGCGCCGTGCTGGCGGCGACGGTGCGCTTCACCATGGCCGGCCGGGCGCTGGTCGCCTGCGCCGAGAACCGGCTCGGCGCCTCGGTGGTCGGCGTTGACGTGCGGCGCACGATCGCCGTCACCTTCGCCGTGGCCGGGGCCCTCGGCGCCCTGGCCGGGGTGATGCTGGCCCCGGTCACGGTCTTCAGCTACCTCACCGGTTTCGGCCTGGCCCTGCGGGGGCTGGCCGCCGCCGCCCTGGTCGGCTTCCGCTCGCCCGGTGCCGGCCTCGCCGCCGGCGTGGCGGTGGGCGTGCTCGAGGCGCTCGTGTCCAGCTACGTGTCGTCCGGCTACCAGGAGCCGTTCGTGGCCGGTGTCCTCATCGTGGCGCTCGTCACCTGGCCCCGGCTCGCCCCCGCCCTGGCCCACCCGTGAGAGCCGGGCCCGTTCCCCTACCGGCCGTGGTGGGTGGGGGCGCTGGCCTCCGGGCTCGTCGGGCTCCACTCGGGCCTCGGGCCGCGAGGCACAGGGGCGGACCGCCACATCCCCTGGCGTGACATTCCCGATGATGGGCCCCCGGCGACCGGCTTGGGCTCAGATACAGTTCCGCCATGGCGGACGAGCCCGACTACCAGAAGCTGCTGGAGTTCCGCACCGGCCTCCGCCGCTTCCTCCGCTGGAGCGAGCAGCGGGCGGCCTCGGTCGGGCTCACCCCGATGCAGCACCAGCTCCTGCTGGCCATCCGGGGCCATCCCCACCCGTCCGGGCCCACCATCGGGGAGGCGGCCGACTATCTACTGCTCCGCCACCACAGCGCCGTCGGGCTCATCGACCGGGCGGTCACGGCCGGCCTCGTGCGCCGGGTAGGCGACAAGTTCGACCGCCGGGTGGTGAGGCTGCAGGTCACGCCGCTCGGCGCCCGGCGGATCAGGCAGCTGACCGAGGCGACCCTGGCCGAACTGGCCAGGGCCGCCCCGCAGCTACGGATGCTCTGGGACGACCTCGAGGGCGTGAAGTTCATCACCTCGTCGTCAGCTTGAGAGGGGGCTTGGCCCGAGCGATGAGGGGGAGGGAGTCCGAGAACCCACCGCCCGGGCCAGTGTCAGCCCGCACCAGGGCTAACAGGCGTTTGCATTCAGCGGGTCGCGCTGCTTGCAGGTCAGCTGAGCCTTGACCGCCTCGGGGAGCCCCTGGACCCAGCCGTTGTAGACGACGGGGTAGATCTCCACCCCGTTGCCTCCCTGGCCGAGGTACTCGTCGGGCTCGTCGTCCATCTGGATGTCCGGCTGCGGGTCGCTCAGCACGGACCCGGCGATCTTGGCGTCGGACGGATCGCCGTCCTGGTTGGGGTCGGCATCGACCACCACCATCTTGTTGGCGAACTTGATCGAGACGTAGGCGAAGTAGCCCCCGCCCTTCTTGGCCCCGAAGTTGATGCTGTGGCATCCCGGGCCGCAGGGCAGCGTCTTCACGATCTTGTTCGTGTCCATGTCGGTGACGACGATGTTGCCGGTCACCGTGCCCACGGTCAGCATCACCGAGTCGTCCGGGCTGATCGGGGTCTGGATGGGCACCAGCCCGTAGGGGCCGGTCGACTCGCCGGTGATCTTGTTGTAGTTCTGGCGCAAGTCGACGTCGTAGGTCGGCACGATCTGGCCGTCCGGCGTCGGGCAGGCCGGTTCTGTGATCGACAGGCACGTGAGGGTGTGGCTCCACAGGCTGGCGATGTAGGTCCGCTTGCCGTCATTGGAGATGGAGGCGGCCACCTGGCCGAGACCCGGCCCCGCCTCGGGCTTGGCCATCGTCCTGCTGTTCATGTCGATGATCGAGGCCGTCGTCTCGTTGGCGTTGGGCGTGACCACGTACTTCCCGTCACCGCTGACCCAGAAGCCGTGGGGGAAGGCGGGCATGCCGCCCCGGGCCTGGGTCTGGTAGCGCCCGATGACCTTGTTGGCGCCCGGGTCGAGCTCCACCACGGCGCCGCCGCCGTTGATGGCCACGACGACGTTGTCGCTGTCGGATCTGGTCATCACGTGGGACGGCGAGGGGCCGACCTGGACGTTGCGCAGCACCTTCCCGCTCTGGCGGTCGAACACGGTGAGCGTGTCCCCGAACCAGTTGGTCGAGTACAGGAACTTCCCGTCGTGGTCGGTCCAGTAGTTGTGCGGGTGGTTGAGGTTGATTTCGGGCGCGAACCACTTGCTCTTCATCTTCCAGGTCTCGGCGTCATAGGCCGTGATCGAGCCGTACTTCGTCTTGCCCTTCGAGCCCTCCCACTGGGTGTCGAGGTAGACGGTCCCGACGCCGGGCTCGGACGGCGGCACCGGCGGCTTGAGCGTCATCGGCTCGTCGAAGCGCTGCTGGAAGTCCCGGTCGAGGTTGGGGATGAAGTTGGGCGACCCGTCTTCGTTGCCGGTCATGATGGGGGCCGCCGGGTATTCCGGGTCCCACTGCGTCTCGCTGGTCGAGTAGTGCTGCCAGTTGGCCGGCTCGGTGATGACGAAGAAGGAGCGGACGGTCTTCATGACCTCGTCGGCCGAACTGGGTATCACGGTCCCGTCCAGCCAGTTCAGCTTCGGGCCGAAGTCGGCGCCCGGGGTGGCGGGGTCGTCGATCACCACCGCCCCCAGCATGTAGGGGTGGATCTTGCAGTAGAAGGCGTAGAGACCCGGCGTGACGAGATCGATGTCCAGCTCACCGGACACGGGCCCCGGCTGGCCGAAGGGCATGTTCTTGGCGCCTTCGGGCCAGACGAGCGACGACACCGTGTGGCCCACGGACGTGTGCGGCTCTCCGATGTTGAACTTGATGGTGGTAGGACCGACGCCCGCAGCGAGCGAGCGGGTGTGCAGTGTGTCCTCGAGGTCCTTCATCTCCGTGTCGAACCAGTAGGAGGGGTCATCCTTCAGTTTGAAGGTGATCGGCGTCTCCATGGGCGGCAGCGGCAGCTCCGCCGTCGGCGTCCAGGTGTCGGGATCGAAGTTGGGGATGGCCACCCGGTTGAGCGGTTCACCGGACCCGCCGGCTGCCCCTGCCTTCGGCACCGCTCCGCTACCGGCAACGGCTGAAACCACTGCGATGAGACTCAGAACCGAGAAGAGCGCCAGACAACGTGGCCAGCGCAGAGTGCGACTATGCGACGACGTAGAGAACATCGGAATCCCTCCCCCGGAGTTGTGTTAGCGCGTGTGTGTCTGACGCGTGTCGCGGCGAGGCGAGGTGATCCGGGCGACCAGAATGCGCCCAACGCAGTGCATACGCCCCTCCACCTCACGCGGCACCCGCATCCATCGTGGGACGATATGTCTGGTGAGTTGCATCCTAACGCGATATACACAGAAATCAACGAAAACCGTCGATGCAGGCGTCAAGAATTGGCCGAGCGACCGTGATGAAGCCTGTAAATTCAAAGGGATTCCGGGTTCAGGGCTGACGGAGAATTTTCTACTACAAACCCCCACGAAAATCGTCAGCCGACCGGCACCCCGAGGAGTGCGGCGGGTTCCCTCGCCTGGCGACGGAGGCCGTCTGATCTATCGGGGTTCCAGGCGTTCGATTTCGATCCGGCGCCCGTTGCGCTCGCTGACGCGGAAGGCGCCGACGACGACAACCTCCTTCCCGACGTGGCCGGCGGCGAGGTCGTCGGGGCTGATGGCAAACCGGTTGCGGTCCCCGTCCTCGATCACGTAGTGGAGGCTGGGGGCGCCCTCGGCCTCCCCGAAGCGCCGTACCACGCCGGCCGTCTCCACCCGGCGCCCGGCTAGGAGCAGGGCGAGGAACGGTCCCATTCCGGTCCCACCTTGGCACGCCGGGATTGGGGCCGGGGGCCAGAGGACGTTTACCGTCCCGGGGCAGCATGAGCGAGTTCGACCAGGACACGGCGTTTCGGCCCGGGCCCTCGGGACTGGCGGGTCACATCAGCGACCGGTGGGACATCGCCGGCCGGCCCAACGGCGGCTACCTGATGGCCGCCCTGGTCGGCTTCCGCTCGCCCGGTGCCGGCCTCGCCGCCGGCGTCACGGGACTGAGCGCCGTTGCCGGAGTGGCCGCCGACGAGCTGCCGTTCGGCGGGCAGCGCCGGGTCGAGCTGGCCCGGGC
>JBOGFO010000357.1:0-5171 GCA_050743445.1 Acidimicrobiia bacterium | reverse complement strand
GGGCGGCGGCGGTCGTGGCCCCGCCCGTTTCGGGCGCCTCCGGGAGCCACACCCGCACGTCGAAGCGGCGGCCGCCCACCTCCACGGGGACGATGCGCGCCACCAGGTCCTCTGGCGGTGCCGCCGGCGTCTCCTCGGCCGCCGGACCGGCCAGCATCGAGGCGTCGATCTCTTCCTCGAGCCACTTGGTGGAGTGGCGGGCGTCGATGAAGTCGGGATGGGCGAGGAGCGCCACGTGGGCCGGAATGGTCGAGGGCACGCCCTCGATGCGGAACTCCGACAGGGCCCGCAGCACCCGCCGCCGGGCCGATTCCCGGTCGGGACCCCAGGCCACCAGCTTGGCCATCAGGTTGTCGTAGTACTGGGAGACGGCCGTGCCCTCCTCGTAGCCGGCGTCGACCCGCACCCCGAACCCGGACGGGAACGAGAAGCGGGAGATCGGCCCGGGCGCGGGCTGGAACCCCTTGGCGGGGTCCTCGGCGTTGATCCGGCACTCGATGGCGTGACCGCGGCGCTCGACCGACTCCTGGGTGAAGCTGAGCGGCTCGCCTGCCGCCACCCGGATCTGCTCCGCCACCAGGTCGATGCCGGTCACCATCTCGGTGACGCAGTGCTCCACCTGGAGGCGGGTGTTCATCTCCAGGAAGAAGAACTCGCCGTCCTCATAGAGGAACTCGACCGTGCCGGCGTTGAGGTAGCCGCAGGCCCGGGCGACCTCCAGGGCGGCCTTCCCCATCCCCTGGCGGGTCTCCTCGGCCAGGCCCGGGGCCGGCGTCTCCTCGATGAGCTTCTGGTGGCGGCGCTGCACCGAGCAGTCCCGCTCCCCGAGGAACACGCCGTTCCCGTGGGTGTCGCAGAAGATCTGCATCTCGATGTGGCGGGGGCGCTCCAGGTAACGCTCCACGTACACCTCGGAGCGGCCGAAGTACGCCTTCGCCTCCCGCTGCGCCGACTCCATGGCGTCGGCCACCGACGCCTGGTCCCGGACCACCCGCAGGCCCCGCCCTCCGCCCCCGAAGGCGGCCTTGATGGCCACCGGGTAACCGTGGGTCCGGGCGAAGTCGGCGACCTCGCCGGGTCCTTCCAGGGGGTCCATGGTGCCGGGCACGCCCGACACGCCCGCCGCCTGGGCGGTGCGGCGCGACGTGACCTTGTCGCCCATCAATTCGATCGCTTCGGGCGTCGGCCCGATCCAGGTGACCCCGGCGCCCCCCACGGCCCGGGCGAAGTCGGCGTTCTCGGAGAAGAAGCCGTATCCGGGATGGACGGCTTCGGCCTCCGAGCGGCGGATGGCGTCGAGGATGGCTTCGGTGTTGAGGTAGCTCTCACCGGCGGTCTGGCCGCCCAGGGCGTAGGCCTCGTCGGCCAGGCGGACATGGAGGGCGTCGCGGTCCACATCGGAGTAGACGGCCACCGCGGTAATGCCGAGCTCCTTGCACGTGCGCATGACCCGCACGGCGATCTCGCCGCGGTTGGCAATGAGGATCTTGGCCGGGAGACGGATGGAAGGGCTCATGAGCGGCCGTATCCTACGGTCCGTGTCTTCCCCCGGGCCTAAAAGTCCCATCGACCCCGGCCGCCTGGCGGGCACGCGCTTCACCGACGTGCGGTGGTTCGACGAGGTCGGCTCCACCAACACCGAGCTGATGGCGGCGGCCCGGGCCGGAGCCCCCGAAGGGGTGGTGATGGTGGCCGACCACCAGCGGGCGGGCCGGGGCCGGCTCGGACGCACGTGGTCGGCGGCCCCGGGTACCTCCCTGTTGGTGTCGGTCCTGTTGCGACCGGCGCTGCCTCCGGGGGAGGTGCCCCTGGTGAACACCGCCGCCGGGCTGGCGGCGACCGACGCCGTACACGCCGCCGCCGGTTTCCGTCCCGGCCTCAAGTGGCCCAACGATCTCGTGGTTCCCGGGGCCCGGGGTGGGGTCGACCGGAAGCTGGCCGGCATGCTGGCCGAGTCGTCGGTGCCGGAGGCGGGGGAGCCCGCCCTGGTCGTGGTGGGCATCGGCTTCAACGTGACCGCCGGTGCCTATCCCGAGGAGCTGGCCGGCCAGGCCGTGTCCTGTGAGGAGGAGGCGGGCCGGCCGGTGGGTCGGGCTGAGCTGCTCATCGCCTTCCTGGAGGCCCTCGAGCGCCGCTACTCCTTACTGGCGGCGGGCGGGGCCGAGGCGACGCTCGAGGCCTACCGGGCCGACTCGGCCACGCTCGGCCGGCCGGTGCGGGTCGAGCTGCCCGGCGGGGTCCTCGAAGGCGTCGCCGGTCGCCTGACGGGATCAGGGGAGCTGGTCGTCATCGCCGGCGACGGTCAAGAGACGCGCGTGAGCGCCGGCGACGTGATCCACCTGCGGACGCAGTGACGAAATCGCCGTGGGTGCGGGCGCTGATCACCGGCGCCTCGGGGGGGAATCGGCGAGGCCATGGCCCGCCGGCTCGCCGCCGGCGGCAGCCACCTCGTCCTGGTGGCCCGGACCGAGCCGGCGCTGGAGAAGCTGGCCGCCGAGCTGTACGCCGCCCACGGCGTGGAGGCGGAGGTCCTCCGGGCCGACCTGGCCACCGAGGAGGGGGTGGCGGTGGTTGAAGCCCGCCTGGCCGGCGCCGGCGGTTCCCCGGTCGACCTGCTGATCAACAACGCCGGCTTCGGGACGGCCGGCGACTTCGCCGATCTCAGCCCGACCCGGGTGGCGGCCGAGGTCCGGCTCAACGTCCTGGCCCTGGTGCGCCTCACCCGGGCGGCCGTCCCGGGGATGGTGGCCCGAGGAGGTGGTGCGGTCCTCAACGTGTCGTCGGTGGCCGGCCTCCAGCCCCTGCCCAACATGGCGACCTACGCCGCCACCAAGGCCTTTGTCACGTCCTTCTCCGAGTCCCTCCACGAGGAGCTCCGGGGCCGGGGGGTCACGGTCACCGCCCTCCTCCCCGGCCTCACGCGGACGGGCTTTCAGGCCCGGGCGGGTGTGACCCGCATCCCCGCCTTCGCCTGGATGGACGCCGGGCGGGTGGCCGATGACGCGCTGGCCGCCACCGCCGCCGGCCGGGCCATCTGCATCCCCGGCCTGGGCTGGAAGGTCGTGTCGGCCATCACGCGCCCCCTGCCCCGCTCGCTCGTCCGCCGGGTGATGGGGGCGGGGCGCTCGAGCTGGTGACGCTCAGGGATCGAGGGAGCGGGCGACGAGCGCGGAGAAGGCGGCGGCCAGCTCGTCGGTGACCGGTCCCGGGGCGTCGGGGAGTGGGGTGCCGTCCACGGCCGAGATGGCCTGGACCTCGCGGGTCGACGATGTCAGGAAGGCCTCGTCGGCGGTGGCGAGGGCGGAGAGCGGCAGGTCGTCCTCGGCGGTGTCGATGCCGAGTTCGGCGGCCACTTCGAGAACCAGCGCCCGGGTGACGCCCAGCAGGCAGCCGGAGGCGGCGGGCGGGGTGCGCAGCCGGCCGCCGGTGACCACGAATACGTTGGTGCCGGTGCCTTCGCAGAGATCGCCCCGGGTGTTGGCGAAGATCGCCTCCCCGGCGCCGAGCTCGGCGGCGTGGGCCAGGGCCCGGACGTTCTCTCCGTAGGAGATCGTCTTCAGGCCGGCCAGGGCGCCCCGTTCGTTGCGGGGCCATTCCACGGTGGCCACCGCCACCGTCTCCGCCCAGGGGGCCAGGGCGCTGCCGGCCACGATGACCGTGGGCACCGCCTCGCCCCGGTCCGAGCCGAGCGGGGCCCGGCCCCCGGTGACGGTGAGGCGCAGCCGGGCGTCGGAGAGCCGGTTGGCGGAGAGCACGGACCCGGCCGCATCCCGCAGCACATCGCCCGGGGGCAGGTGGAGGCCCATCCCCGCCGCCGAGCGGGACAGGCGCTCGAGATGGCGGGTCCAGGCGAAGGGCTCCCCGCCGTACACCCGCAGCGTCTCGAACACGCCGTCGCCGGTGAGCAGGCCGTGGTCGAAGGGGGAGATCCTCGCCTCCCCCTCCTCGGACAGAACCCCGTCGACCCAGACGAACACGCCGGGGAGGGTATCTTCACCGTCGACTGTGAGCGCATCCTTTCCCTTTCCAAGACGCGTCTTCCTGTGGCGCTGCCTCCTGGCGTTGGTCGTGGTGAGCGTGCTCGCCGCCGGCGGGCTGACGGGCGGATCGTGGTACCTGAACCACAAGCTGGGCACGGCCACCGAAGTCGACGTGGACCTGGCCGAGGCGCTGCCCGGAGCGGTGAACTTCCTCATCCTCGGGTCGGACTCGCGGGCGTTCGTGGCCGACGCGGAGGACGAGGCCAGCTTCGGTGACACCGGCGATGTCGGCGGGCAGCGGGCCGACGCCATCATCGTGGCCCGGGTCGAGCCCCGTACCCACCGGGGGCTGCTCGTGTCGTTCCCCCGCGACCTGCGGGTCACCTATCCGGGCCGCAAGGGGCTCCACCGGATCAACGAATCCTTCGAGCAGGGTCCCCAGGGTGTCATCGACGTGCTCGAGCACAACTTCGACATCCCGGTCCACCACTACATCCAGCTCGACTTCAACGGGTTACGGGGGATGGTCGACGCCATCTGCGGGGTGAGCAAGTACGTCCCCTCCCCGGTCCGCGACCGCAAGACCGGCCTGGACGTGCCCCAGGCGGGCTGCGTGGTCTTCGACGGGCGCCAGGCCCTGGCCTGGGTCCGCTCCCGCAACTTCAGCTACCTGGAGGCGGGGAAGTGGCGGACCGACCCCCGGGCCGACATCGGTCGGATCGAGCGCCAGCAGGAGTTCATCCGCCGCCTCATGGCCCAGGCCATCCGCCGGGGCGCCCTCAATCCCGTGCGGGCCAACCGCCTGGCCAACGCCGCCCTGGCCAACCTCACCCTCGACTCCACCTTCCGGGTCCGCGATGGCCTGCGGCTGGTGCGGGTCTTCCGGGGGGTGGGCCCGGCGGCGGTCGAGATGGTGGCCATCCCCACCGTGCCCTCCGGCCAGCAGCTGCGGGTCAATACCGCCGAGGCCGAGCCCCTGCTGGCCCGTCTGCGGGGCGAGGCGCAGGACGACACCGGCGCCGGCGGACAGCCCGCCCCCCCGGCGGGCGTCGTGCCCTCCCAGGTGCGGGTGCGCGTCCTCAACGGGTCCGGCGCCGACGGGGTGGCCGGCCAGGCCCACGCCGCCTTCTCCGACGTCGGCTTCGCCGCCGCCGGCGCCGCCGACGCCCAGCGCTTCGACTACTCCAGGAC
>JBOGFO010000356.1:0-10259 GCA_050743445.1 Acidimicrobiia bacterium | reverse complement strand
GCCACCAGGTCGTCGACCGACAGGCGGGTCTCGGCCACCATGCGCCGGACCGTGGGTGTCCGCCTCAGGCGCCGGGGTCGGCGTTCGGGAAAGGCCACGGCAAGAGCGTAACGGCCGGACCTACGGCCGGATGATCGTCAACGGACGGTGAGAACTCCCCGCATGAACGGATGGATCTCGCAGTAGAAGTCATAGCGGCCCGTTCCTAGCGAGGCCGCCCCGACCACTTCCTTGGCCTGGCCGAACTCCACCAGGCCCGAATCGAACCGGGGCGGGCCACCGTCGGCCCGGATCTCGGTGACGGTGTGGCCCAGCGCCTCCAGGCGGTAGAACAGGTCGGGGTTGAGGAACTGGAGCGCCGTCCCGCCATCGACGGTGATCGTCCCGGGCAGGTAATGGCCGCTGTAGGCCGCCATCAACGTGGCGCCCCCGCCGGCGGCCCGCATTCGCGCCGCCTTCCCCGATCCGTCGATGAAGACACCTGACGCCTCGGGGGTGGGCATGACGGTGGTGTCGTCGGCCCGGTCGGAGATGCCCTGGTAGGTGTCCCGACCGCCGAGATCGTGCATGTAACCGAAGCCGGCGACGTCACCGAACCCCAGCGAGCCCGTTTGCCGCAGCGGCTCGGTCGTGCCCAGGCGGTGCTCGAGGGTCGGGCCGGCCACGTAGGTGTCGTCGCCGCTCGCCTCCACCAGGAGACCGATGCCACCCAGGAGCCCGGTGCCCTCGTCCCAACGGGGCGTGTTGTCACAGAGCCCCTGGGCGCTGAAGCCACCACCGGAGCCCGGTGTCTTCGTGGGGGCGCCCGGATCGATGGGCCTGGGCATGTAGTAGTCGTAGCGGTCGTTGCCGCCGCCGTCCCGGAGCAGGCCCAGGCCCTGGACGGTCCCAAAGCCCTTGGACAGGCGCATGGCCGTGTAGATGTCGTCGCCGGCCTCGTCCCACAGGACCCCGACGCCACCGATGTGGCCGGCGCCCTGGGCCACCGACTTGCCCAGGTAACGGTCGTCGCCGTCGACCTCGATGAAGATGCCGGCTCCGGCGAAGCCAGCGCCGGTGGTCATGACCCGGCGGACGGAGGGCTCGTCGGTGCACAGCGCCTCGACGTCGGGCGGTTGCATGTGGCCATAGGTGTCGTCCCCGGCGACGTCGACGAGCAGAGCAGCGGCGAGCACGCATTCGCCGGCGAAGAGGTCGAAGCCCGGGTTGATGCAGCCCCGCGCCGGCTCCTTCTTGGGGGCAACCGACCCGTTGGGGCCCCGCATGAGGTCGAGGGGATTGCCGCCGGCGTTGTTCAGGTAGGTGTCGTTGCCCCCGGCGTCGACGCTCAGCGCGTAGTCATGGATGACGACGTCGTCACTGCCGTCGAGGTCCAGCCGGAGCACGGGCCACAGGGCGACATCGGAGCCCATGTCCGCCGGCATCCCGGCCAGGAACCGGCTGAGCTCGAGTCCATGGGCCTGGAGCCGGGCGGCGCAGGACCGCACGGCGGCCGCTCCGGGGACCGGTGGTGCGGTGACGGCGTCATCGAGGTAGGTGGCCAGGGGAGCCGGCAGGGCGGCGAGCAACCGGGCGGTGGCGTCCTGGCATGCGGCCAGGTCCTCGAGGAGGAGGGCCAGGCGGCCGCCCAGCCGTGGATCGAGGCCGGCCCGGGCCAGAACCGCCCCGGCATCGACCGGCATCTCCAGCCGGCTCGCGACTCCGGTGACCGCCCGCTGGAGGGCGGCGGCGGGCTCGGAGGGGAGGGGAACGGCGTCCGGTACGACCGGTGCCAGCAGCTCCCCCGCCGCATCGAGAAGACCTGCTTCCGGTGAGCGGTCCCCACCCGCTCCCACATCGGACAACGGAGCCAGGCTGACCACCGCGAGAATCGCCAGCACGGCGACATGGCGACGGGCTGTACCCATCTTTCCCCCCTGGCTGCGATTGACACGCCGGCCTCTCCTCCGGCGTCCCGAGCTTCGTCAGGCCAATGGTACGACCGCGGGGAGCCCCATGTCTTCCAGGACGGCCCGGCCGCCGCAGTCGTCCAGCAGGATCCTCGCCGCCTCCGTCCCCACCGCCACCGGGTCGTCGCCCTCGTGGCCGGTCCGGAGCACCAGGTGCCCGTCGAGGGATCCGAGGAGGACCTCCATGGCGACGCCACCCCCGGGCCGGGCCCGGGCCAGCGCCCCGCAGGCCAGGTCGCAGCCGCCGCCCAACTGGCGCAGGAAGGCCCGCTCGGCTTCGACCTCCACCCGGGCGGCGGGATCGTCGATGGCGGTCAGGGCGGCGATGGTGGGCTCGTCGTCCTCCCGGCACTCGACGGCCAGCGCCCCCTGGGCCACCTGGGGCAGCATCACCGCCGGTTCGAGTACCTCGGCCACCCGGTCTTCGAGGCCCAGGCGCTCCATGGCCGCCATCGCCACGACCACGGCATCGAAGCTCGCCGCCTTGGCCACCCTGGTCTCGAGGTTGCCCCGCAGGGAACCGAAGGTGAGGTCGGGTCGCAACGCCGCCAGCTGGGTCCGCCGGCGGACGGAACCGGTGCCGACCCGCCCCCCGGTGGGGATGGCGTCGAGCGTTTGACCGACCAGGGCGTCCCGGGGGTCGGCCCGATCGGGGACGGCGGCCAGGGCCAGCCCGGGACCGGTCTCGGAGGGAAGGTCCTTGGCCGAGTGGACGGCGAAGTCCGCCCGCCCCTCGAGGACGGCGGCCTCCACCTCCTTCACGAACACGCCCGTCCCCCCGATGCTCCAGATGGGGACGTCCGTCCGCCGGTCGCCGGTGGTCGTCACCACCACCATCTCGGCCTCGCCGCCCAGCATCCGGGCCACCCGCTCCGCCTGCCAGAGGGCGAGCCGGCTCCCCCGGGTGGCGATCCGCCAGACGCGGTCAGGGGCGATCGCGCTCAGAGCTCCAGACCGAAGAGGGCGGTCAGGGCGTCGCCGTAAACCTCGGCCCGGCCGCTCCCGGCCGCCTCCTTCATGCGCACCGTCGGGTCGTGGAGGAGCTTGGCCACGATGCCCCGGCTCAGAGCTTCGACCGCTTCGGCGGCCTTGGGGTCGAGGCCCTCCAGCTTGGCCCGGAACCGCTCGAGCTCGGCCAGGCGCACCTCTTCGCCCCGGGCCCGCAGCGCCGCCACCAGCGGCGCCACCTCCCGGCCGGCGGCCTCCGACCGGAACCGTTCCAGCTCGCCGGCGATGATCCGCCGGACCCGGGCGACCTCCCGGCGCCGGCGGTCGAGCGAGCGCTCGGCGAAGGCCTTGAGATCGTCCATGTCGCACAGGGTCACCCCGGCCAGGGCACCCACGGCGGGGTCCACGTCGCGGGGCACGGCGATGTCGACGATGAGGAGCTCCCGGCCGAAGCGCCGGTCCATGGCCAGCTCCAGGGCGGGAAGGTCGATCACCGTCTCGGTCGCCCCGGTGGAGGTGAGCACCACGTCCACCGCGACCAGGGCCTCGGGCAGGCGCTCGATGGGCAGCGGCTGACCGCCGACCTTGGCCGCCACCTCCGAGGCCCGGTCCGGGCTCCGGCCGGCCACGGTCACCTCGGCCGCGCCCGACGATGCCAGCGCCTTGGCCATCCCGGCCCCCATCTCACCGGCGCCCAACACGAGCACCCGGCGATCGGCCAGCCCACCCACGTGCTCGGCGGCGAGGGCGACGGCGGCCGATGAGAGCGACACCGAACCCCGGGCAATGCCGGTCTCCGCCCGGGAGCGCTTCCCGACTTCGATGGCATGACGGAAGACGCGTCCGAGGATGGCTCCGGACGTCCCCTCCTGCTCCGCCACCTTCAGGGCCTCGCGCACCTGACCCAGGATCTCGCCCTCGCCCAGGATCACTGAGTCCACACCGGCGGCCACGCCGAAGAGATGGGTGACGGCCGCCTCGTCGTAATAGCTGTAGAGGTGGTCGGTCAGGTCGCTGGCCACCATGCCCGCCTGTTCGGCGAGGAAGTCGGCGACGTCACCCACCGACGGGTGGAACTTCGTGGCCGAGGCATAGACCTCGGTCCGGTTGCAGGTCGAGAGGATGGCCACCTCGGCCAGGTGCTCCCGGCCCGCCAGGCCGCGCAACGCCTTGGGGATCTCCCTCGGCGGGATGCTGGCCCGCTCCAACAGTGGGAGCGGCACCGTACGGTGGTTCAGCCCGACGACGATGAATGACATGACTTCCGCAGCCCCTCTCTGGCGTCGTCCAAATTGCCAGTGCGGATGAGATCGAGAATGCCGGAATTCAAGACGGCAGGCCAGTCGGGGCCGGCCGTCCCATGGCCGGCGGCCTGATGCTCCCGACGCAGCCCGGAGGCCAGGTCGCACAGCACCCCGTACTCGGGGCCCAGGTCGGCGCCGAGGCGCCGGACGAGGGCGGCGGCCAAACCGGGAACGTGTCCCGACGTCCCCACCGCCATTTCCAGAACACCCTGGCGCACAGTCGCCATGGGCAACATCGACGCCGGGGCGCCGTCCGCGGAGCTGACGAAGCAACGACGGGTGGAGGCGGCCTCGACGACCTGGCCGTTCACGCCCGGGTCGTCCGTGGCCGCGAAGGCGACCCAGGCCCCATCCAGGTCACCACCCTCGAAGGGGCGACGCTCGACGGTCACCTCCCCCGCAGCCCGCCGGGCCTCGAGCTCGGCGCTCACCTCTGGCGCCACCACGACCACGTCCGCGCCCTGGGAAACCAGATCGGCGACCCGCCGGGTGGCCACCCGGCCACCACCGACGACCACGGCACGCCGGCCCGAGAGGGAGAGGCTGACGGGGTAGCCCATCGCTCCGGCGCCTCTCAACCCAGACCTTCGAGGAGACGGTCGACATCCGAAGCCTGTCCTTCGCGGCGCTGCTGGTAGAAGGAGAGGATCTGCAGCTCGATGGACAGGTCGACCTTGCGGAGCGACACGCCCTCCGGCACCGAGATGACGGTGGGGGCGAAGTTGAGCACCGAGGTCACCCCGGCTGAGACCAGCGCCTCGGCCACCTCCTGGGCCGCCGAGGCCGGGGCGGCGATGATGCCGATGGCCACCTTGCGCTCGGTCACGATGCGGGGCAGGTCCTCGATGGCCTCCACCACCAGCTGGCCGACGCGCTCGCCCCGCTTCGTCGGATCGGCGTCGACCAGGGCGACGATCCGGAATCCCCGGGCGGAGAACCCCCGGTAGTTGGCGAGTGCATGACCGAGGTTGCCGATGCCCACGATGACGACCGGCCAGTCCTGGGTCAGTCCCAGCTCCCGGGAGATCTGGAACAGCAGGTACTCGACGTCGTACCCGACCCCGCGGGTGCCGTAGGAGCCGAGGTAGGAAAAGTCCTTCCGCACCTTGGCGGCGTTGACGCCGGCCATCTCGGCCAGGCGCTCGGAGGAGATGGTCGGGACCCGCTGCTCGGCCGTCTCCAGGAGGGCCCGGTAGTAGAGCGGGAGCCGCGCCACGGTGGCCTCGGGGATCCGCCTGGGGTCGCGGCCGACGTTGGCGGGATTCACGCCACTCGGGGCAGCCGGTCGGTCAACGTTCACGCCCCTCGGAACGGCAGCAGGAAGTCCTTCCAGGGTACCGACTTTGTGAGCGAATTCTCAAACCTCACCGGCAGGTTCATGAACCCGGGGCGGTCTACTGGACGACGATGGTGCCCTTCATGCGGGCATGCACCTCGCAGTGGTAGGCGATCTCACCCTGCGTGGGAAAGGCGCGGCGGAACTCGCCGCTGCTCAGACGCCCGGAATCGAACGACCCGTCGTCGGCGGTGACGGTATGGGTTAGTCCGTTGTCCTCGAATGACCAGATCAGCTCCTGGCCCATCGGGATCTCCACCTCGGCCGGCTGGAAAGCGGTCTGCTTGATGACCACCTTGCCTGCATCGACGCTGACTGGAGGGGTTTCGACCGTACCGCCGTTGGTGTTTCCACCCTCGAACAGCGAGCAACCGGCCGCCAGGAGCACCCCCGCCAGAAGCAGCGGCCCGGCCGCGGTCCGGCCCTGAAGCGTTCGCAGCACGTCGCCACCTCCCCTCGGTTTTCCTCCTCGGGCCGTTGAGACTAGTCACCAATTGTCACGTTCGGTGCTCAAGGCTCGACCACTCAGGGTCGATACCTGTGGACAACCAACCGAACCGATCCCACGAAACGGCAAACCCGGGGAAACCCGGGGACGCAAAGCCACGGACCTAACCCCTGCTGGGGGGCATGGCCGCCGGGCTACCGAATGGGGGCTCTCAGCCCTCACGTGGGTGCCTCGCGCACACATAAAGGGGCTGGGAATGAAGAAGTTGTTTGCCGTGCTCGCTCTGGCAGTGCTCTGGATGACACTGCCGACTGCGGCCTCCGCTGACACGGTCAGTGACGAAGCCGCCTTCGTGGCTCACATCAACGAGCTGCGCACCAGCAAGGGCCTCCCCGCTCTGGAGGTGCACCCCAACCTCGTGGAGAAGACCCGGGCGTGGGCGGCCACCATGAGCAGCGAGGGTCGCATCTGGCACTCGAAGCTCTCGGACGGGATCACCGCCGACTGGGCGAAGCTGGGCGAGAACGTGGGGATGGGTGGCGGGGTCGACGCCCTGCATGCCGCCTTCGTGGCCTCCCCCAAGCACTACGCCAACCTGATCGACCCCGACTTCAACTACATCGGCATCGGCGTCGTCTACGCCGGCGAGACCCTCTTCGTCTCGGAGATGTTCATGAAGGCGACCACCCCGCCGGCGTCGGTGGCTCCTCCCGCCCCGGCGCCCCCGGCCCCGGCGCCCACCCCGCCGCCGCCTGCTCCTCCTGCTCCTCCTGCTCCGACTCCGACTCCGACTCCGGCGCCGAAACCGACTCCGGCGCCGACCCCCGCACCCACCCCGGCCCCCGAACCGGCCCCCGAGACCGCTCCGGTCGCCACCCCGCCGGCGACCGAGCCGACCCCGACGCCGGCGCCCTCCCCGCTGCTCATCTCCGTCCTGACCCGCCTGCACGAGTTCGGCGTCTAGCCCACTGAGTACGCTCCGGGCGTGGCCGCCCTCGTCGAGCTCCGCCAGGTTTCGAAAAGCTTCGGTGACACCCAGGCCCTCGCCGACATCGACCTCGCCGTCGACCGGGGCGAGGTCGTGGTGGTGGTCGGCCCCTCGGGCTCGGGAAAGTCGACGTTGTGCCGGACCATCAACCGGCTGGAGACGATCGACAGCGGCACGATCCTGATCGACGGCCAGCCCCTGCCCGAGGAGGGCCGTCCGCTGGCCCGGCTGCGGGCCGACATCGGCATGGTCTTCCAGAGCTTCAACCTGTTCCCCCACAAGACCGTCGTCGAGAACGTGATGCTGGGGCCGGTGAAGGTCCGGGGCGTGAGCAAGGCCGAGGCCCGGGAGCGGGCGGAGCGCCTCCTGAAACGGGTGGGGATGGCGGACAAGGCGGCCCGTTATCCGACCCAGCTCTCCGGCGGCCAGCAGCAACGGGCCGCCATCGCCCGGGCGCTGGCCATGGAACCCAAGCTCATGCTCTTCGACGAGCCGACCTCGGCCCTCGACCCGGAGATGATCAAAGAGGTCCTCGATGTGATGCTCGAGCTCGCCACCGAGGGCACCACCATGATCGTGGTCAGCCACGAGATGGGCTTCGCCCGCCGGGCCGCCCGCCGGGTGGTGTTCATGGACCAGGGCCGCATCATCGAGACGGCACCCCCCGACCGGTTCTTCGACGCCCCCGAGTCACCCCGGGCGCGGGAGTTCCTCTCCAAGATCCTGGCTCACTAGCCAAACCCAGATCTCATGGGGTTTGACTCACGCGGGATGAGGGGGTGCGCCGGCGCCGGGTGGCACGGAAAGGCGCAGCGAAGGGGTGGGGTGTCACTCGAGCGCCGTCGTGTGGTTGACGTTGCCCCTCACTGCGCCTTTCGGGGTCGGGGGTTGGCCCGCTCAGATCTGGCCGACACTGATGTCGACCGGGACCTCGGCTTCGACCGGTCGCCGCCGCTGACGCCGCTGCCGGCGCTCCAGGACCGTGGCGATCTGGCCCAGGGCGAGGTTGATGAGCACGTAGATGGCGCCCACCACGATCGCCGTGGGGATGACATTGCCTATGTTGGTGTAGATCCGCCGGCCGCTCCGGAGGAGCTCCGGGTAGGCGACGATGAACCCCAGGGCGGAGTCCTTCAGCAACACCACCAGCTGGCTGATGATGGTGGGGAGCATGGTCCGGACGGCCTGGGGGATCAGAATCAGCCGGGTTACCGCGCCCTTGCGCAGTCCCAGGCTGTAGGCCGCTTCGGCCTGACCCCGGGGCACGGAGTTGATGCCGGCCCGGAAGATCTCGGCCAGCACCGAGCCGTTGTAGAGGGTCAGCCCGACGACCAGGGCCCCGAACCCGCCGATATCGATGCCCAGCTGGGGCAGGCCCAGGAAGGCGAAGAAGATCAGCAGGACCAGCGGCAGGGCCCGGAAGAACTCCACGGTCACACCGCTCGCCTGCCGGAGCAGCCGGCGCTCGGACAGGCGGCCCACGGCCAGGACCAACCCGATCACCAGGGCCAGCACCAGCGCCACGCCGGCGGCCTTGAGGGTGGCGAGGAGCCCGCGCAGCAGGATGAGCTGCACGCCCGGGCGGGTGAACGGCTCCCAGAAGATGCTGCGGAACTGGCCGGTGTCGGACAACCGCTGCACGGCCACGGCGATCACGGCCGCCAGGAGCACACCGCCCACCAGGGTGCCGGCCAGGATCCGGCGCCGGCCCCGGGGCCCGGGCGTGTCGAAGAGGGCGGCCGTCACCGCACGACCCTGACCCGCCGCTCGAGCCGGTTGAAGACGGCGCTGAGTGCCAGCGTGAGGACGATGTAGCCGGCGGCCGTGGTGAACAGCAGTGGGAAGGTGGCGCTGGCGTCCTGGTTCTGCAGCCGGCGCAGGATGCTGGTGGCCTCGGACACACTGAAGGCCACCGCGATCGAGGTGTTCTTCGTCAGGGCGATGAAGACGCTCGACAGCGGAGGGATCACGGCCCGGAAGGCCAGGGGGAGAACGACCAGCGTCAGGATCTGGGCGAAGGGCAGGCCGATGGCGCGGGCCGCCTCGATCTCACCCGTGGCCACCGAGCTGATGCCCGAGCGCACCACCTCGCACACGAACGCCGACGTGTAGGCGCTGAGGGCGATCACGGCGAAGGTGACGAACGAGAACCGGATGTCGAGCCGGGGCAGCCCGAAGGCGGAGAAGACAAACACCAGCGTGAGGGGGGTGTTCCGTACCGCCGTCACGTAGAACCCTCCCACCCAGCGCAGGGGGGCGATGGGACTCACCCGCATGACCGCCAGCACGGTCCCGAAGACCAGCGAGAGGACCCCGGCGGTGGCGGCCAGGCGCAGGGTCATGAGGAAGCCCCCGAGGATGACGCCGCGCTGCTCGATCACGAAGTCCACCGGCGTCGCCTACGGTCGCACGGCCCGGGAAGCTCCCGTCCGGCCTGCGCTCAGTACCGGTTGACCGCCGGTGGCGCGGGCGCCTCGACCCCGCTCTTCCCGAGCGTGGCGTCGAAGGCCGCCGTCCAGCTCCCGTCGGCGTAGATGTCCTCCAGCGTGTCGTTGAGGAAGTTGCGGAAGTCGGTGTCACCCTTCTTCAGCCCGATGCCGTAGGGCTCCATGCTGAAGGGCTTGCCGACGACCTTGAACTTGCCCTCGTACTTCGGGTCGGAGGCGTAGCCGGCGAGGATGATGTCGTCGGTGCTCACGGCGTCGATCTGGCCGGCCTCGAGCTGGTCGACGCACTCGGTGTAGGTGTCGAACTCGACCGGCTCGGCGGCCGGATAGTTGGTGCGGATGTTGCCGATCGGCGTCGAGCCGGTGGCGGCACAGACCCGCTTGCCCGCCAGCGTGTCGGGGCCGGTGATCGAGTCGTCGTCCTTGGCCACCAGGAGATCCTGGCCGGCGACGTAGTACGGGCCGGCGAAGTCGATCTGCTCCTTGCGCTTGTCGTTGATCGTGTAGGTGGCGATGACCATGTCGACGTTGCCGTTGGCGATGAAGCTCTCGCGGTTGGCCGAGACGGTCTCGACCCACTCGATCTTGTCGGGTTCGATGCCGAGCTTGCCGGCGATGATCTTGCCGACCTCGACGTCGAAACCCTCGGGCTTGTCGGTCTCCAGGTTGATGTTGCCCAGGCCGGGCTGGTCGAACTTGGTGCCGATCGTGATGACACCGGCGTCGGCCAGCCGGGCCATGGTGGAACCGGCCGGGAACTCGGTCGTCTCCTGGACGTCGGGCTCGGGAGCGGCGTCCTCGTCGCCGCCACCGCAGCCGGTGACGACCAGCGCAAACGC
>JBOGFO010000355.1:0-2267 GCA_050743445.1 Acidimicrobiia bacterium | reverse complement strand
GGCCCGGCCCTCGGGGCCGCGCAGCCACCGGTCGACCTCCTCCAGGGTCGACGGCCCCGTCCCGGCCTCCACCGGCGCGCCCGTGCCGCTCACGTCCACATCGTCGCCGGTCCGGCCGAGCTGTGACGGGCGCCGTCACACCTCCGGGGTACCGGCGACAGGCCGGGCACAACCCACCGACAAGGAGCCGCCCCGTGCACGACCCCAGCCCCGATTCCCGCACCCATCTCTACGTCCTCCTCGACCGGTCCGGGTCGATGCAGGCCATGCGCCACGACGTGGTGGGCGGATTCAACCATTTCATCTCCGACCAGCGGGCCGCCGGCCCCGACGCCGTGGTCACCCTGGTCCAGTTCGACACCGGCGACGCCCACGAGGTCCTCCTCGACGCCGTGCCCCTGGCCGAGGTGGCCCCCCTCACCGGGCGGGACTTCCAGCCCCGGGGCGGCACCCCCCTCCTCGACGCCACCGGCCTCATCATCGCCCGGGCCGCCCTGCGGGTCGAGGCCCGCCGCCTGGCCGGCCGGGCGCCCGAGGCGGTGGTGGTGGTCACCGTCACCGACGGCCAGGAGAACCAGAGCCGGGAGTACGACCGGGCCGCCGTCGTGCGCCTGGTCAAGGCCAAGGAGGCCGAGGGGTGGGCCTTCGCCTTCCTCGGCGCCGGTCTCGACGCCTACGGCGAGGCGGGCGGGATGGGCTACGCCGCCGGTTCCGTGCAGGCCTTCATGGCCGACGGCGACGGCGCCCGGGCGGCCTGGTCGTCCCTCGCCCGGGCCGCCCTGGTCCACCGGGCCCACGTGCGGGCCTACGGCGCCCCGCCCCCGGCCGACGACTTCTTCGGAGGCGTGAAGGAGGCCGAGGGCGACCGTGATCGGCGCCGGCGCCCCTGACCTCGACGCCGGCGCATCCGGGGGCGCAGACGGGCTGGTGAGTTGTTAGTTAGCGCACCCTCATCCGCCGGTGTCGAAGCCGTAGGAACCGACGACCGTGGCGTCGAGCGCCGCCGGCTGCTCGTCGCATCGGTCGGTGATGCGGGCCTGGAAGCGGGCGAAGGTGTCCAGGCCGGCCAAGGCACTCTGAGCCGTGTCGTCGTCACCGCCGTCGGCCGGCTGTGATCGGGCGCCGGGCGCGGGCGGAAGGCTCGATGAGCCGGGCCGAGCCGGGAGGCTCGCTCTACGATGCCGCGGTGGCCGCCGAGAAGGTACGACTGCGGATCGGCAACCTGGCCAAGGCGGTGCTCGTCACCGGCCAGGCCTACCAGGATCCAAGGGACGCGCTCAACGAGTTCGTCTCCAACGCCGCCGATGAGTACGCCGAGTCGGAGCGCAGGGGAGGCCGGGTCCGCGTGGTGTTGCGCCGGCGGGGCCGCTATCCGGTGATCGCGGTGGAAGACGACGGCCGGGGGATGGATGCCGACCGGCTGCGGGCGGTGGCCCGCGGCCTCTTCGAGTCGACCAAGGCCGGCGACGACCGCACACTGGGCGAAAAGGCCATCGGCATCCTGGCCTTCCAGCAGCTGGGGGACCGCTGCGACATCGTCACCCGCCCCGAGGGCGCAGAGGCCACCCTGTGCCTGCGCCTGGAGCGGGGCCGGGCCACCGCCACGCTGGAGCCCCGCGAACGGCGCCGGGCCCGCTCCCAGGCGGGGACCACCGTGTATCTGTCGGGCGTGGGTCCCGAGGTCCTCCGCGTCCTCACCCAACGCAAGGTCGTCGACTACCTGCGGCGCCGGCGGGGGGCGGCGCTGGCCCGGGGCGACTACACCATCGAAGTGATCGAAGGGCGCCACGCCGAGCTCGTCACCCCCGAGCAGCCCGACGGCGTCCGCCTCGCCATTCCTGCCCAGCCCACCCTGTGGGGGCGAATCGAGTTCCACCTGTATGTCGCCGCCCGCGACGGTCGCCGGCGCCGGGTGGCGGTCGTCGGCCCGGCCGGCACCACCATCATCGACGATCTCGCCGAGCTGGAGGAGTTCGACGGCCACCCGTGGTCCTCCAACCAGGTGAGCGGCCAGGTCGTCTTCGAATCGCTCCAGCAGAGCGCCGGGCGGCGGGCCATCCTGCGGGACCGGGGTGCGTTCCCTCTCTTCGTCACGGCCGTCAAGGCCGTGGAGACGCTGGTGGCCGCGGCCGCCGATCGGGTCGAGCGGGAAGTCGACGAGATGACGGCGGCCCGGCTCTCCGATGCCATCCGCCGCATCTTCGAGCGGGTGCTGAAGGAGCTCGCCGACCTGGAGAACCCCATGCGGACGCCGGTGGGGACCGAGC
>JBOGFO010000354.1:0-1903 GCA_050743445.1 Acidimicrobiia bacterium | reverse complement strand
TGCGGCGGCCCCCCGGGGCCGCCGCAGTCTTTTCTGCCCCTACTCTGGAGATGAGTAGAACGCGCACGTTTGGGGAGGTTTGAGAAGGTGAAGCGGTTCCGTGTCGTGCTCACGCTGATCGCGCTGGTGGCGGTGCCCCTCGCCGGCCCGCCTCCGGCCGAGGCTCACACCGGCGATTTCCTGGCGTCGCCGATCTTCGAAGGGAACGACCCCGAGATCCCCGGCCTCGAGGTCGACATCGTCTACACCGCCAACTACCAGTTCCTCCTCACCAACCCGAGCGCCACCGAGCTCGTGATCATCGCCGACACCGGTGAGCCGTTCATCCGGATCGGCCCCGAGGGTGCCTTCGGGAACTTCAACTCCCCGGCCTGGTACAGCTCCAACGTGCCCGACGGGCTGCTGCCCAGCCAGATCCCCAAGCGGGCCAAGCCCGGCGCCAGCGTCGAGCCGGACTGGGCCAAGGTGTCGAAGGACCCCACCTGGGGCTGGTACGACCACCGCCTGCACCCGGTGGAGCGGTACGTCCAGAAGGAAGTCCAGCAGTCCCGGGTGCCGGTCAAGCTCGGGTCCTGGGAGGTCCCGGTCAAGTACGGGGACAAGGCCGGCGAGATCAGGGGTCGCTTCGAGTACAAGCCGCAGCTCGGGACCTACGAGGCGGTCCTGCGATCGTCGGAGACACCGGCCAAGGACGTGACCGTGGCGGTCGTCTCCGCCCAGGTCCCGGCCATCTTCCTGCAGAACAACTCGCCCGAGACGGTGACCGTCCTCGGGGCCGAGGGTGAGCCCTTCGTGCGCATCGGGCCCAACGTCGAGGTCAACCTCCACAGTCCGAGCTACATCCAGATGCAGCAGGCCATCGCCAAGACGCCGGAGTCGGCCGAGGGGGTCGGCCAGGTCGAGGCGGACGCCGACAGTCCACCCAACTGGCAGCAGGTCCAGAAGTCGCCCCAGTGGCGCTGGCTGGAGTTCCGGGCGGCCCCGCCCCCCGGGGACCCGCCGAAGGAAGTCACCGACCGCGAGGACCCGACCACGGTCAAGAACTGGAGTGTGCCGATCCTGGTGGGCGAGACCCGCATGGAGGTCAGCGGCATCACCCAGTTCGTGCCCATCGCCAACGTCGTCGAGCGCATCCGGGGCCGGACCGACGAGTCGAACAACCGGGCCCTGCCCCTCTTCGCCGGAATCGGCCTGGCCACGCTGGCCGTCGGCTACATGGTCCTCCGGCCCAACAAGGCGAAGCGGGCCGCGGCCGCCGAGAAGAGCCAACCGATCCGCCACCGGAGCCGGTCCACCCCCAAACGGAAGCGATAACCCCGGGGGTGACCTCCGGATGCGGTGGACAAAGGGGACAATGGGTACGAAGTCGAACAAGGGGAGCACCATGTCCATGTTTCGTCGGACCACGTTCGTCAGCCTGGCCCTGGGTGTCATCACCCTCGGCGCTTTCGTCCCGGTGAGCCCCGCCGGTGCCGACGAGCACCAGTTGGCCGCGCTGTTCATCGATTTCGCGCCGAAGGCGGTCGACGTGAACGCGGGCGACACGCTGCTGTTCGCCAACACCGACCCGTTCGCCGGCCAGGGCCACACCGTGACCCACCAGACGGCCCCGGGTCAGGCCCCGCTGTTCGACACCGAGGTCGTGCCCTTCGGCTCGTCCGTGCAGGTCCCGGGCATCGAGAACCTGGCGCCGGGCGACTACCTGATCATGTGCCGGGTCCACGACATCATGCGGGCCTACCTGTCCGTCGGCGGCGCCCCCCGGCCGATCACCGAGACGATCACGGACTTCCTGACCTGACCCTCGGGTGTCCCTGATCTAAGGCAGCACGCGACTCGGGCCCGGCTCCACGCCAGGCCCGAGTGGTGGGCGCTAGAGGATTTGAACCTCTGACCCCTTCCG
>JBOGFO010000353.1:0-2859 GCA_050743445.1 Acidimicrobiia bacterium | reverse complement strand
GGCTGCCCACCACCCGCTGCTGCTGGGTGGCCAGGTAGCAGCGGGACTCGTCGGTCACGGTGGCCACCCGGTCGGCCAGGTCGGTCAGGTCGTTCTCGGCGGCCTCGGACCGGCACATCCGCTGAAGGATCTCCGCCATGGCCAAGCCGTCCTGCTTGCACGGCGTGCACTGGCCGCAGGACTCGACGGCCAGGAACCGGGCCACACCCTGGGCCACGGCCACCAGGTCGTCGCCTTCGTCGAAGACGATGAACCCGGCCGCGCCCAGTCCGGCTCCCGCCTTCTCCATGCCTTCGTAGCTGACCGGGGTGTCGAGGGCGGTGGCGGGGAGGAGCGGGTGAGCTACGCCGGACAGCACGGCCACCACCCGGCCGTGGCGGGCGCCGCCGCCGAGGGTGTCGATCACCTCGGACAGGGGCGTGCCCATGGGGAACTCGCCGACACCGTGGCGCCGGGTCGAGCCGCTCACCGTGCACAGCACCGTCCCGGGTGAGTCGTCGGTGCCGCACTCCCGGAACCACTCCGGCCCCTGAGCCAGGACGAGGGGGACGTGGGCCATCGTCTCGGCGTTGTTGACCAGCGTCGGGGCCGCCGGGGTGTCCGGTCCGGGGTCGGCCAGCATCGACCCGGCGGCCGAGACGGGATCGGAGCCCATCTCCTCCACCCCGTGGCGGAACGGCGGGGCGATGCGGGGGAAGGGAGCCCGACCGTCGAGCACCTCCAGCAGAGCCGTCTCCTCGCCGTAGAGGTACTCCGAGGGGCCCTCGACCACGGCGATGCCCAGCTCCTTGGTCCAGCCCGCCGCCTCGATCTCGTCGATGGCCCGGCGCAGCCGCCCCAGCTCGGAACGGAAGGACGCCTTGAGGGCCATCACGATGCTGTCGGCCCGGACGGTGTGGGCGGCCACCAGGGCGCCTTCGAGGACCCGGTACGGGTTGGTCCGCAGGAGCATGCGGTCCTTGAACGAGCCCGGCTCCCCTTCGGAGGCGTTGACCACCACGGTGGCGGCGACGACATCGGAGACATGGTCGGACACGGTCCGCCACTTGCGGCCGGTGGGGAATCCGGCCCCGCCCCGGCCCCGCAGTCCCGAAGCCTCGATCTCCTCGATGGTGGCCCCCGGACCCAGCCGGAGGGCGGCCTCCAGGGCCGCGCCCCCGCCGGCGGCGGCATAGGCGTCGAGGTCACGGACGGGCTGCGCGTCGAGAGCACGGTGGACGGTCGCCATGCGAATCCCCTACCGCAACCGACGTCGCCGCCAAACCCCCTTCCGGTACCGTTCGCGGCAATGGAAGGACGCAGCTCGGTCGTGCATCTGCCCCGGTTCTGGTACGTGGCCTGCCTCTCGTCGCAGCTGCGCGGCCGGCGTCCGCTGGCGCGGACGGTGCTCGGCACGCCGCTGGCCCTGTTCCGCGACGGATCGGGACGGGCGGCGGCGGTGCTCGACCGCTGCCCCCACCGGAACGTCCCCCTCTCCATCGGCCGGATCGCCGACGGGCTGCTGCAGTGCGGCTACCACGGCTGGCGCTTCGACGCCTCCGGAACGTGCCGGGCGGTCCCCGGGCTCTGTTCCGAGGATCCCGGCCGGCGGGCAAGGGCGGTGGCGGCGTTTCGCACCGAGGAGCGTGACGGTTTCGTGTGGGTGTGGCCCGATGCCGAATCGGCGCCGGACGGAGAGCCCTTCTCTTTTCCCGCCGTCGGCGATCCGGCCTACGCCACCGTGCGGCGCACGTTCACCGTCGCCGGCTCGATGCACGCCGCCCTGGAGAACACGCTCGACGTCCCCCATACCGCCTTCCTCCACGGCGGCCTCTTCCGGGGTGGGCGGGAGCCGGTCGAGATCGAGGTCGTCGTCCGGGCGGGCGCCGGCATGGTGGAAGCGGAGTACATCGGGGAGCCCCGCCCGCCGGGGGTGGCGGGACGGGTTCTGGCGCCCGGGGGCGGCGTCGTCACCCACTTCGACCGTTTCATCCTGCCGTCCATCGCCCAGGTCGAGTACCGCCTGCCGGTAGAGAATGGTCCGGCGAACCATCTGCTGGTGACGTCGGCCTTCACCCCGATCACGGACACCGAAACCCTCCTGCACGCCGCCGTCACCTTCCACCTGCGGGTGCCCCACGGTGTGGTGCGGGCCGTGCTGCCGCCCATCGCCAACATGATCTTCGCCCAGGACGCCCGCATCCTGGCCCGCCAGGCCGAGAATGTGGCCCGCTTCGGGGGAGAGCAGTTCGCCTCCACCGAGCTCGACGTGCTGGGTCAGCACATCCTGCGCCTCCTCCGCCGGGCCGAACGGGGCGAGACCGGCGCCGGCGCCGGACTCCCACCCGAACAGCGGATCAGGATGCGGGTCTGACGGCCTCCGTCACCCGCAGGTAGTTGGCGCCGAGCACCCGGGCGACCCGGTCCTCGGAGAACCCGGCGCCGAGCATCCGGTCCACCAGCGCCGGCAGACCCAGGACCGTACGGAGCCCGCGGGGCGGGACGATCATCCCGTCGAAGTCGCTGCCCAGGGCGGCGACGCCCTCGCCGCCCACGGCGATGAGGTGGTCGAGGTGGGCCACGACGGCGCCGGCGGTCACCCGCCAGGGCGGGCGGCCGAGGAAGCCGCGGTGGAACATGACCCCCACCACGCCACCCCGGTCGGCCACGGCCCGGATCTGCTCGTCGTCCAGGTTGCGCCACGACGGGCGCACGCCGCACACGCCGGTGTGGGAGACGACCGGGGGCAGGTCGGGGTCGTGGGCGTCGAGGGCGTCCCAGAAGCCCGGCCGGGAGATGTGGGCCAGGTCGACCAATACCCGGGCCTCGTTGAGGGCCGCCACGTAGTCACGGCCGAGGCCGGTCAGGCCTGCCCGGCCC
>JBOGFO010000352.1:0-4085 GCA_050743445.1 Acidimicrobiia bacterium | reverse complement strand
GTGTGCGGTGGTCCCCTGGTCCGTCTCGAGGGGGAGGCCGACCAGTACTGCGTGAACCTCGAGTGCCCCGCGCCGCGGGCCCAGCGGATCATCCATTTCGCCTCCCGGGGGGCGATGGACATCGAAGGGCTGGGCGAGAAGCTGGCCGGCGCGCTGTGCGAGCGGGGCCTGGTGAGCGATGTCGCTGACATCTACGCCCTGTCCAAGGACACCGTCCTGTCGATGGAGCGCTTCGCCGAGCGGTCGGCCGAGAACCTGCTGGCCGGCATCGAGGCGTCCAAGTCGAAGCCGCTGGCCAAGCTGCTGGTGGGCCTGGGCATCCGCCACGTCGGTCCCACCGCCGCGGTGGCCCTGGCCGCCGAGCTCGGCCACATGGACCGGATCGCGGAGGCGGACGTCGACGACCTGGTGGCGGTGGAGGGCATCGGCCCGATCATCGCCGAGAGCGTGCAGCGTTTCTTCGCCGAGGAACGCAACCGGGAGGTGGTGGAGAAGCTGCGGGCCGCCGGGGTCAACCTCGAGGGCCCGAAGCGGGCCGAGGGCGCCGGCGAGGGCGGCCCGGCCCTCTCCGGGCTCACCTTCGTACTCACCGGCACGCTGCCCGGCATGACCCGCGACGAGGCCCAGGCCGCCATCGAGGCCCTCGGAGGCAAGGTGTCGGGCAGCGTGTCCAGGAAGACGGCTTACGTGGTGGCGGGGGCGAACCCCGGCTCGAAGCTCGACAAGGCGCAGACCCTGGGCGTCCCGGTCCTCGACGAGGAGGGCCTGCGGGCCGTCCTCAGTGGGCCCGGAACTGCCAGGTGAAAGACCGGGCGCGCCGGCGCCCCTCCTCCTCGCCGAGCTCCTGGGGCCAGTAGAAGATGGTGGCCGAGTGCAGCCCCTCCTCGAGGCGGGTGATCTCCTTGCCCTCTCCGGGCCGGAACGACAGCTCACCCAGGGGCAGGTTGAACCGGGTCTGGTCGGCGGGGATCTCGACCCCGTCGATCGTCAGGTAGCCGGTGTAGGTGTCGAGGAGGTCGACCCCCACGTCGTCCTGGGCCAGCATCCCGGCGCCGGGCTCGGGGATGACATTCTCGATGGTGGACGGCAGCTCGGGGCCCTCCTCACGGCCACCGATGACCACCGCCGCCACCAGCAGGTTGACCGCCAGCACGGCGGCCAGGCCCAGGAGGATGTTCTGGAGTCCGAAGCGCTTGCGGGGGACGGTCGCACCCGGGGGCAGGGGACGCAGGGGAGTGGCCATCAGATGCCCGGCCGGTCCGGCGAGTAGAGCGGGAGGGAGAGCGCCAGGAGGGACGACCCGACCATGGCCGAGCCGAACAGGGCCAGCTGGCCGGCGGGCGTCAGGCTCGTGTTGATCAGGGCCACTCCCATGGTCAGGCTCTCCCAGAGGATGAGCAGGGCCACCGCCCCCACCCGCATCCGCAACAGGGCGACGCAGAGGGGGAACTTCAGGAAGAGCGCCGCCACCACTCCCGCCGGGGCGGTTCCGGCGAAGAGCAGGCCGGTGAGCACGGCCACGTTCTCCAGGGCCAGCAACCCGGCGGCCGCAGGGATGGTCCAGCGACGATCCATGTCCGCCCGAAGGTAGCCGAGGCCCGCCGTCGGTAGCCTCGGCCGATGCCGGCGCCCCGTTTCGGGGGACACCCCCGCACCCCCGGCCCGTGGTGGCACACCACCTAGAACCGGTCGGACTCCAGCAGGTCCGTCAGCCGGCGGTCGAGGGCCCGCACCCGGTTCAGCTGCTCGCCGGCGGGGAGCCCGTCGCGCACGGCCTCCACCACCTTCCACAGGCGGGGATAGAGCACGCCTTCCACGTCCCGGCGCAGCCGCTCGTCGAGGGGCGCGCCCTCCAGGCGGGACTCGAGGGTGGCGAAGCACCGGGCCAGGCCGGCGGCCGCCTCGTCGGGGCTGGCCCCCAGCCGCTCGGCGCAGCGGCCGAGCTCGCCGCTCACCCACACGGCGTCCTGTTCGATCAGGCGCTCCAGCTCATCAGCCAGGTTCAACGCTCATCGTTTCCGCCAGGGGGTGCCCGAACGCGCCCGGATCGGCCGGTAGGGTAACGCTGATGCGTACCAGCGGTGTGGCCGATCTGGCCGGCCGGGTGCTGGCCGGCCGCTACCGCCTGGTCGCCCCCATCGGAACCGGTGCCTCGGGACGGGTCTACGCCGCCTGGGACGTCCGTCTCCGCCGACGGGTGGCGGTCAAGGTGCTCCACGCCGCGCTGGCCGACGACGCCGGCTTCCTGCGCCGCTTCGGGGCCGAGGCCCAGTTGGCCGCCTCCCTCCACCATCCGGGGGTCGTCGACGTCTACGACTGGGGCGAGGACGACACCGCCTTCATGGTTCTCGAGCTCCTCGAGGGTGGGAGCCTGCGGGGCCTGCTCGACCGGGGCGAGCGACTCACCCCGGCCCAGGCCGCCGCCGTGGGGCGCCAGGTGGCCGCCGCCCTGGCGCACGCCCATGCCCGGGGCCTCGTGCACCGCGACGTCAAACCGGCCAACCTCCTCTTCGACGAGCACGGCGACGTGCGGGTGGCGGACTTCGGTCTGGCCCGGGCCCTGGCCGAGGCGAGCTGGACGGAACCGGCCGGGGCGGTCATGGGCACCGCCCGCTATGCCGCCCCCGAGCAGGTCCGGGGCACGGTGGATGCCCGCAGCGACTGCTACTCCCTCGCCCTCGTGCTGGTGGAGGCCGTCACCGGCGAGGTCCCCTTCGGCGCCGAGACGTCGCTGTCGGGCCTGCTGTCCCGGGTCGACCGGCCGCTCACCGTCCCGCCCGAGCTGGGCCCGCTCGTGCCGGTGTTGGAGCTGGCGGGCCGGGCGGCGCCCGAGGAGCGCTATCCCGACGCGGCCGCCTTCGCCGCCGCCCTGACCGACGCCGCCGCCCAGTTGCCGGCCCCCGTCCCGCTGGTGCTCCCCACGCTGTACGGCGCCGGTGCCGACCCCCATCCCACCGAGCTGGGTTCGGCGGCCATCGATGATGCGACCTTCATCGGAGCTCCGTCGCCGGCGCCACCGCCGGCCAGGGCCGCCTTCCGCCGCCGGGGCCGCACCGGCCGCAGCCTCCTGCCCATCCTGGTGGTCCTGCTCGTGGCCGCGGCCGGCGCCACCGCCGCCTTCGCCCTGACCCGGGCCGCCGGGCCGAGGGTGCGGGTCCCCAACCTGGTGGGGAGCACCTACGAGGAGGCCCGCACCGCCGCCGGCCGAGCCGATCTGGAGGTCCGCCGGCGGCCGCGGACCGCCGCCGACCCGGCGGGGACGGTCATCGGTCAGGACCCGGAGCCGGGCACCGTGACCAACACCGGACGGCCGTTGGTCCTGTTCGTCTCGTCCGGGCCTCCTCCGGTGGCGCTTCCCGGTGTCACCGGCACCCCCGAGGCGGATGCCCGGGCCACCCTGGAGGGAGCCGGCTTCGAGGTGGCGGTGACGTCCGACTACCACGAGGAGATCGCCGCCGGCAGTGTGATCGGCCAGAACCCGGCCGAAGGAGAGGAAGTGAGTCCCGGCAGCCAGGTCGACCTGGTGGTCTCCCTCGGGGCCCGGCCGGTGACCGTGCCGAACGTGGTGGGGGAGACCTACGACGACGCCGAGGAGAGCCTGACCGGGAGCCGCCTGAAGGCGAAGCGGGCCGAGGCCTTCAGCGACTCCGTCCCGGCCGGCGAGGTCATCCGCCAGGACCCGGTGGCGGGGGAGGAGGCACCCCGGGACTCCGAGGTCACCGTGGTGGTGAGCAAGGGCCCCGACATCGTCGAGGTGCCCGACGTCCGGGGGGAGGACGTCACCGACGCCGTCCGGCAGCTGGAGGCGCTCGGATTCGAGGTCGACGTGGTCGGGTTCCGCTTCGACCGGCCCGTCCGCCGCCAGGACCCGGACCCCGGTGACGAGGTCAAGCGCGGCGAAACGGTGACCCTTTATCAATGAGCCGCTCAGGAGCCGCAAATCTCCCCGAAGGCCCCCGCTGGATCGATTGCTCTCGAGAGGCGCCGTGTTAGGATCGCGATCGCTCCGTGCCTCGGGGGGGTAGGAGCGTCTGCGAGTGCCGGGTGGTGTTCCCCAGCCGCCACCGGGCCCGGATGCCCTACCC
>JBOGFO010000351.1:0-3499 GCA_050743445.1 Acidimicrobiia bacterium | reverse complement strand
CAATGATGACGGCCGGAGTCGTAGGCTCCACTCAAGCTGCGGAGGGAGCCCCCATGGCTGAAGAGACCTGGCACGCCGCACGGCTCATTCCGACCTCGGGGATAAGTGGTGTCGAGGAACAGGAACGTCGAGCCACCTCAGCGCTCCTGGCGGTGATGGGGGCAGTAAAAGAGTTCGGGCGGATCATCACCTCGCATGCTGGGGCGTCCGCTGGCAACGTCGACTGCTTCATCGAAGTCCCCTTCGATATCGGGGAACGGAAGGTGTACCCCGACGGGCTGATCCGCGTGCGACGTGGCCAGCGAAGTTGGACGGCATTGGTGGAAGTGAAGACCGGTCCGAATCGCCTCGAGCGCGAGCAGCTGGAGTGCTATCTGGACATTGCTCGCGAGCAGGGCTTCGACGCCATTCTCACAATCTCGAACGAGCTCTCGCCCAGTCCCGGCGTTCATCCGACAAGTGTGGACAAGCGCCGGCTGAAGAAGGTGGCGCTTCACCACCTTTCATGGACCCAGGTCCTTACCGAGGCTGTGATGCAGAAGGTTTACCGAGGGGTGGCCGACCCGGATCAGGCCTGGGTCCTGGGTGAGCTGATCCGTTACCTGGAACATCCTCGCTCTGGAGCCATGGAGTTCGAGGACATGGGTGGGTCTTGGGTGCCGGTGCGGGAGGCGATTTCCGCCGGCACGCTCCGTCCAACCGACAAGGGCGTGGCCGAGGTCGCCAGCCGGTGGGACCAGCTCATCAGGTACGCCGCCCTCCGCCTGGGACGGCAGCTGGGCATCGAGGTGCAACCGGCATTGTCTCGGAAGGAGCTGGCCGAGCCGGCCCTCAGGGCTCAGGCTGTTGCCGACGGATTGACGAGCCGGGCCGTGCTCGAAGGGGGCCTTCGCATCCCACACGCAGTCGGGCCCTTGATCGTCACAGCCGACCTGCGAGCTGGACGCCTCTCCGTGCATGTCGACGTCGATGCACCTCAGGATGGTCGGCCGTTGACCCGGGTGAACTGGCTGCTACGTCAGTTGAAAGACGCACCCGAGCTTCTGCGTATTGACGCCTTCGCTCTGCATGCCCGGACCAGCACATCGGGGTTGCTACGAGACGTCCGGGCCAACCCGGCAGTCCTCGTCGACCAGTCGAAACGGGAGTTGAAGTCCTTCCGCGTGACGGCTGGGGGAACCTTGGGAACGAAGCGTGGCCAAGGGCGTGGCTCTTTCGTTTCCTCGGTCATCGATCTGATGGACAACTTCTACGGGGGCGTCGTTCAGAACATCAAGCCTTGGTCTGCACCAGCGCCGAAGCTGCGGCATCCTGAACCTACCGAGGCGACAGAACCGGGAGTGTCGGCCGCGTTGGTATCGACGTTCATCTCCTCTCAGGACGAACCGGGGACGTTGGCAACAGATGAGGCTCCGGTCGAGTCGGAATCCATTGGTGGCCACGTCGCCACGGCATCTGAAGAAGTTGCATTGGCCGACACCCCTGAGCCCGAAGCAGCCGAGAGCGACGATGCGGTGCCAGTCGTCAGTTGGGACTTCGCCTGGCCAGCCGAGCGCTCGGATGAGGAGAGCGAGGCCCTACAGACGTCGGAGCCCGACACTTTGGAGCCGCAGGCGCCGCGCTCGTAAATCACATCGGGCAGGAACCCCGGGCCATGTCCCCTTCTCCCACAACGATTCTTGAAAAAACACTCTTGACATTTCGTACGGACGTTCGATAGGCTGACGTCGCCTCGAGTTGCCGGGCGTACAACGGCCTCCTTCCCGATTCAGCTTTTTCCGGTGCCCTCCGCGCGCCGGGACTTCGGACGAAGAGGAGGTGTCCGTGCCCGAAGATCTCCTGCCCCTCAGCGAGGTGTTCCGCCAGGCCCTGGTCGCCTTCGATCCCAAGCGCTACACGGGCGAAGATGCCGCCGCCGTGGCCGAGGTCCTGGCAGCGACGGAGAAGGCCTGTTCTACGGCCCGGGCACGGGCCGCAGCCCGCGCCGCGGAGTGCGGCGCCCATCGGCAGAAGGGGTTCGCCGACGCCGCCGACTGGCTGGCCCGCACCTCGGGCACGTCGATGGGCGAGGCCCGGACGGCCCTGGAGACGGCTCGGGCGCTCGACGCCATGCCCGACACCCGGGCGGCGGCGGCCGCCGGCGAGCTGTCGCTGACGCAGGCCTCGGAGCTGGTGAAGACCGAGGCGGAGTGTCCCGGCTCGGAAGCGGAGCTGCTCCCCGTCGCCCTGGGCGGGAGCCTGAAGACGCTCAGGGACCGGGCGCAGACGACGAGGCTCTCCGCCATCGATCCCGAAGACCTGCATCGCCAGCAGCATCGGGAGCGGTCCCACCGCCACTGGCACAACCGCTTGGGCATGATCGCCTACGAAGGCGTCGCACCGCCCGAGATCGCGCTGCCGTTCTTCAACCGCCTCGACGCCGAGACCGACCGGCTGCGCCGCCAGGCCAAGCGGGAAGGACGCCGACACCATGCCGAAGTGGGAGGCGTGGCTGAAGAGCGTGGCCGATATCCTTGGACCGCTGCTGCTGCACGTCCCTCCCCGGCTCGGGTCGATGGCGCCCGGGGACCTGCTGGCGCAGGCGCAGGCGGCCTGGAAGGTCCGCAAGCTCGGCCTGCGGGGCGTGGCCGACGTCACCCGCCTGTTCTCGATGAGCGTCACCGACCTGGTGAGCGACTGGTTCGAGTCGGACGCCGTGAGGGGGATGCTGACCGTCAACGGCGTGATCGGCACCTGGGCCGGCCCCGACGAGCCGGGCACGGCGTACGTCATGCTCCATCACTCGATCGGCGACGTGGGCGACGGGCACCTCGGGTCGTGGGGCTTCCAGCGGGGCGGGATGGGGGCGGTGTCGGACGCCATCCGGCGCTCGGCCGAGTCGTTCGGCTGCACGGTCAGGACGGGCGCCCGGGCGGCGCGCATCCTGACCCGCGACGGCCGCGCCACCGGCGTCGCCCTGCAGGGCGGCGAGGAAATCCACGCCCCGGTGGTGGTCACCACCATCCACCCCAGGATCGCCTTCCTCGAGCTGCTCGATCGCGGCGGGCTGCCGCCCGATTTCGTGCGCGACATCGAGCGCTGGAAGACCCGCTCGGGCGTCGTCAAGATCAACGTGGCCCTGTCGGAGCTGCCGGACTTCAAGGCCGATCCCGGCACGCGGCAGCAGGAGCACCACACCGGATCGGTCGAGCTCTGCTTCTCGCCGCAGTACGCCGAGCGCGCCTTCCAGGACGCCCACATGGAGCGCAAGGCGGCGGTGCGGCCGTTCGTCGACGGCACCATCCCGACGACGCTCGACCCGACCCTCGCGCCCCCGGGGATCCACGTCTTCTCCATGTTCACGCAGTGGGTGCCGGACGACTGGAACCGCGAGCCGCACCGCGAGGAGCTGGAGGCCTACGCCGATCGGATCATCGACCTGTACACCGAGATCGCGCCGAATTTCAGGCGGGCGGTGATCGACCGGCAGGTGATCGGGCCCTACGACATGGAGCAGGAC
>JBOGFO010000350.1:0-8972 GCA_050743445.1 Acidimicrobiia bacterium | reverse complement strand
CTACTGGACCGAGCCCGAGGACGAGGTCTCGCCACTGTTCTGGGCCCCCACCCGGGCTCCGGGCTTCCCCGGGCGCAAGGAAGTGGCCGCCCGTTACGCCGAGCGCTCGGGGCGTGACCTCTCCGAGCTCGACTTCTACGTGGCTCTCGGCCTGTGGAAGATCGCCGTCATCCTGGAGGGCGTCTACGCCCGCTACGCCGCCGGGGCCTACGGGGAGACCGACGACAGCTGGGAGCACTTCGACGAGGTCATCCCGAAGCTGGCCGAGGCCGCCGCCGAGGCGACCACCCGGGCCGGACGGTAGGAGGTCGCGATGTCACGGCTGCTCATCACCCGGCACCTTCCCGAAGGCTCGCTTGATCCCGTGAGCGCGGCACCCGGCATCGAGGTCGTGGCCCGGGACGAGGACCGGGCCTACTCCGCCGACGAACTGGCCGCGGCGGCGGCCGGGGTCGACGCCATCGTGAGCCTCGTCACCGACCGGATCGACGGCACCGTCCTGGCGGCCGGCAAAGGCCGGCTCAAGGTGGTGGCCAACGTGGCCGTGGGCTACGACAACATCGACGTGCCCGCCGCCACCGAGGCCGGCGTGGTCGTGTGCAACACCCCCGGCCTCCTCGACGAGACCACCGCCGACCTCGCCTTCGGTCTCATCCTGGCCGCCGCCCGGCGCTTCTCCGAAGCCGAGGCCGACCTGCGGGCCGGACTGTGGACGGGCTGGGAGATCGGCCAGTACCTCGGCCACGACCTCCACGGCGCCACCCTGGGGCTGGTGGGTTACGGCGGGATCGGCCGGGCGGTGGGCCGGCGGGCGGCGGGCTTCTCCATGGAGGTCCTCCACCACACCCGGACCCCCACCGGCGAGGAGGGCTGGGTGGCCGACCTCCACGACCTCCTGGCCCGGTCCGACTTCGTGAGCCTCCACGTTCCCCTCACCGCCCAGACCCGTCACCTCATCGGCCGGCCCGAGCTGGCGGTGATGAAGCCCACCTCCGTGCTGGTCAACACGGCCCGGGGCCCGGTGATCGACGAGGAGGCCCTGGCCGAGGCGCTGGAGGCAGGACGCATCTTCGCCGCCGGCATCGACGTCTTCGAGCAGGAGCCCAATGTCCATCCCCGGCTCCTCGGCGCCCCCCGCGCCGTCCTGCTCCCCCATGTGGGCTCGGGAACGGTGACCACGCGCCGGGCCATGGCCCGTATGGCCATCCGATCCGCCGTCACCGTCCTCTCCGGTGACGTCCCCGACACCGCGTTGAACCCCGAAGTGCTCTTAGCTTGATCGGCGACCCCCTGGTCGGGCCATCTCCTGATCATCCCGGGCCGGTCATGGGTTGGCAGAGCCTGGTTGAGAGTCGCGCCGGATTGGGCTGTTCGCACCCCTGAACTAGTCCGTTGGCACCGGTGGTTTGGTCCTCCCGGGCTATGGGCTCCGTCACCCCGCGTGCCGATTCTGTCGAGTAACGCCGTGGACGCCGTCGGGGCGCCGCGTTCCCTTGAAGGAGAACCCCTTGCTGCACTGGAAGATGGTTGCAGGAGCCGTTGCCTCGACGTTGGTAGCCGGTGTCGCCGGCGCCTTCGCCGTCACCGGCCATTTCCCACTGGACCTCGGGGCCTCCGATGACCCCAACTTCACGATCGAAGCCTCCGCCGAGACCGCCCACGAGGCCGCCGGCTCCCCCGCCGGCAAGGTCAAGGTCAAGGCCACCACCCCGCTGGGCGAGGTCGAGGTCGGCACCGACATCCCCGACGTCACCGACCCCTCCGTCGACGTGGCGGTCTCCGGGCCGGCCACCATCACCACCGACGCCAAGGGTGCGATCAGCCTGCCCGGCCTCGACGTTCCCGTGCTCGGCAGCCTGCTCTCCAGCCTTCCCCCGCTCGAGGTCGACGCCGTCACCAGCCTGCTGAGCCAGTTGCCGGCACAGGCGCTGCCGCTCATCAACGAGTTGCTGGCGTCCCTGTCGGCCGGCCAGATCCCCAACCTCCAGAACCTCCTCAACATCCTTCCCACCGGTGCGGTCCCCGGCCTGGCCAACCTGCTCCAGGTGGTGCCCTCCGGTGACATCTCCGCCGTGAACAGCGTGCTCACCGCCCTCACCTCCGGTGACCTGGCCCTCCTGAGCAGCGTCCTCACGGACATCCCCGCCGCTGACGCCCTCGAAGTGGCCGGCATCCTCGAGAGCCTGTCGGGCGACCAGGTGGCCATCGTCGGTCAGCTGCTCGACACCCTGCCGACCGCCGACCTGCCCATCCTGGGTGACGTCCTGACGCCGACCAGCGGCCTCGGCGGGCTCCTCGGTGGCCTGCTCGGCACCCTCACCAGCCTGCTCGGCCCGCTCTCGGCGGCCGGTGAGAGCATCGCCGGTCCGCTGCTCAACCAGCTCCCGACCAGCAGCCTCCCGGTCGTCGGAACCCTGATCGAGGGTCTCACCACCGGCCAGGCCGACATCCTCGGTCAGCTGCTCGATACCCTGCCCACCGCCAGCCTCCCGCTGGTGGCCGACCTGTTCGCCATGCCCTCGGGTAGCGCCTCGGCCTCCGCCAACCTGTTCGCCACCCTCCCCGTGGACGCCATCCCGGCGGTCACCGGCGCCCTGTCCGGTCTCCCCGTCGACGTCATGCCCATCCTGGGCAACCTGCTCAGCGTCGTCGACCCCGGCTCGCTGCCGGTGGCGGGTGCGCTCATCGGGGAACTCGTCTAGGAACGTCGCCCCCGACGGAGACCTATCGGATCTGTACCTGCTGGCGGCTGGGCTCCACTCGGGGCTCAGCCGCCAGCGTCGCGACCAGCTCGTACTCCCCCGGCGCCACGGACAGGGCCTGCTCCTCGAGCCGGTGCTCCACCTCCTGGCCGGGCGCCATCTCCTGTTCGGTCACCGACTGGGTGAAGGACCGGCCGGCGGACCATTTGTAGGCCTCGTTCCCGGCGTTGGTGAGGACCACGTCACCCCGCTGACCCGACCCGTAGGTGAGGGTCGTGGCCTCGCTCCCGTCGTTGCGCACGGTCAGCACCCAGGTGACCGGCTGCCCCGCCACCGGCGGATCGGGCTCGAGGGCGACCGAGAGAACCATCTGAGGGCCGTTCCCTTCCTGTGCGGCGCTTTCACGGACATCGTCGTCCCCGCCGCAGCCGGCCGCCACCAGGGCCACCAGAGGGACGAGCAGGCGCATGTTCATTCGATCTCCTCGACGCTCATTGGAACTCCTCCAGGCCCCTGCTCAGGTGATGCCCGCCGTCGATGGTGAGGCAGGCACCGACGATGTAGGCGGCGTCGTCCGAGAGCAGATAGGCCCCGGCCGAGGCCACCGCCCCCGCCGGTGACCACGACCGCCTTGCCCTCCACACCGGCCGGCCCGCTCACGGCCCCCGGTGTAGCAGGCCGGGCCCGGCGCACCCGGCCCGGCCGTGCAGCAATTTGACGTGCACGGTAGATTTTTGGCCAGGACCACCGCTCCCGCAGGGTTCCGGGTCTGTCCTGACGAATCCGCCATACATGGGTAGGTTCTGCCCCAAAGCCGCGAAGGGGAAGAAGACCATGATCGCGACGACCAGGCGCCGAGGAGCTGTGCTGGCTCTCCTGGCCGGCGTCCTCCTCGCCGCCTGCGCCGGCAACCAGCCCCGGAACGTCGAGACGGTGGGCGGGCAGGCGGCGGCCCCGCTCGACAACGGACTGGCCACCACCCCGACGAGCGGCTCTCCCGGGGCCTTCGGCAACGTCCCCTCGCTCCCGGGCAACTTCCCCAGCGTCCCCGACGCCTCGCGGGGCGCGACCGGGGCCACACCCACCCCAGGGGCCAACCCGTCGAGGCCGTCGGCGGCCGCCGGGAATGCCACGCCGGTTCCCAGCTCCCCCGTCCCCACCGCTCCTCCGGCCACCGTGCCCACTCCGGCCGCCCCGCCGGCGGGCGGCAACGGTGGAGCCACCGACGTGGGTGTGACCGCCGACAACATCAAGCTGGGCGGCTTCTACATCGAGTCCGGGCCGGTCGGCTCGCTCGGCATCACCCTGCTCAAGGCGGTGAAGGCCGTCTACAACGAGGTCAACGCCCAGGGCGGGATCTACGGCCGCAAGATCCAGGTCGTCGACTGCGACACCAGCTTCACCTCGGGGGAAAAGCCCCGCACCTGCTTCGAGAAGCTGGTCAAGCAGGACAAGATCTTCGCCTTCGCCTCGGCCGGCGACGGCCCGGCGATGGTCACGGGCAGCCCGCTCATCTGCAAGGAGCAGATCCCCGCCATCTGGATGGACGGCCTCGCCTCCGACGAGTTCAAGTGCCCGTTCATCTTCCCCACGGGGCCCCCGGGGCGCAGCCAGTCCCACGTGCTGGCCGACTACTACGCCAAGAAGTACAAGCCCAAGACGGTCGGCTTCCTGGTCCAGAACGACGACATCGGCAACGAGTGGCTCCAGGGCGCCAAGGAGGTCTTCACCAAGTTCGACATCAAGGTGGTGGCCGAGCAGCGCTACAACCTGGGCGACACCAACATGAACGGCCAGGTCATCAACATGCAGGCCGCCAATCCCGACTTCGTCTTCTTCGCCAACGAGCCCCTCGGCGGGATCCTGTTCCAGCTCCAGGCCAAGTCGCTCGGCTACAAGCCGCCCATGCCGGCCGCCGGCGTGACCTGCAACGTGGAGATCTGGCCCCGGGAGGTGGGCGAGTACACCCGGGGCATGGTGTGCCAGCACCCGTGGTCCCTGCCCCAGGACGGCCTGCCCGAGCACGCCAACTTCGAGAAGACGTACAAGAAGTACTGGAACGACTGGGACCAGCGGAACTACTACACCGAGATCCACTGGGTGGCGGCCAAGGCGGTGGTCGAGACCCTGAAGGCGGTCGGCCCCAACCTGACCCGGGCCCGGGTCCTCGAGGTCCTCCGGAGCGGTGCCCTCAACGGATTCGACACCGGCTTCGGAGTCAAGTTCAAACAGTCGGCCAGTCCCGACGGCGGCAACATCTTCGACATCGAGGTGGCGGTGATCGAGATCACCGAACCGTCGGGCAAGCCGTACTACTACGAGATGCGCCAACGTGCCCAGCCCGATCCGTACTTCACCGTCGGGTAGGCGCTGAGGCCGGCGCGGATGGAGGTCGACGCCCAACGGATCGTCATCGGGCTGACCACCGGCGCGGTGTACGGCCTGCTGGCGCTCGGGTTCGTCGTCATCTACCGCGCCTCGAAGGTGCTCAACTTCGCCGAGGCGGGCGTGGGCGCGGTCGGGGCCTACCTCCTCTACGACCTCATGGAGGGCTCCGGCGGCGGCTGGGGCCGTTTCATCCTGGCCATGGCCGCCGGCCTCGCCGCCGCCGCCCTCCTCGGCGTGGCCATCGAACGCCTGGCCATCCGGCCCCTGCGCCGCGCCCCGGCCATCGCTCCCCTGGTGGCAACCGTGGGCGTGCTCCTCCTGGCCCAGGCGCTGGTCACCATCCGCTACACCGGCCAGGCCGTCACCATCGAGAACCCGCTCCCGAGCCAGCCCTTGCGGATCGGCCGCTTCGTCGGGCTCGACCGGGTGGTGATCACCGGCCAGGGGACGGTGCTCCTCGCCGTGCTGGTGGTCGTGGGCCTGGCCCTCCTCCTCCTGGTCGGCCGCACCCGTTGGGGTCTGGCGGTCCGGGCGGTGTCCGAGGACGCTGACTCGGCCGCCGAGCTGGGGGTCCACACGGGACGGGTGAGCATGTCGGCCTGGGCCCTGGGATCGGCGGTGGGAGCCCTGGCGTCGATGCTCTTCGCCACCACCAGCCTCCTCACGCCGGTCAACCTCGCCTTCCTTCAGGTCAAGGCGTTGGTGGTCGCCGTCTTCGCCGGGCTGAGCGATCTGCGCCTGTGCCTGATCGGCGGTCCTCTGCTCGGCGTCGTCGAGCAGCTGGCGACCCGCACCGACGTGGCCGGGCTCGACCAGAGCATCGGCTTCTTCGCCCTCCTGGCCGTCCTCCTGCTCCGCTCGAAGACACTCGTGGCCGAGGCCCGTGCCTAGGACCAGGAAACCCCGCCCGGCCCGGCCACCCCGTCCCACCCGGGCGCAGCGGCGGGCCAAGCGCCAGGCGGACCGGCCCCGGCTGCCCTTCCGCCGGGCAGTCCGGGTCTACGTCCCCTGGTTGGCTCTCCTCGGCGCGCTCGTCGCCTACCCCTTCCTGGTCACGGAGTTCTGGGCCCTCACCGGGAGCTTCGTCGCCGTCTACGCCCTGGTGGCCCTGTCCCTCACCGTCCTCACCGGCTGGACGGGCGCCGTCTCCCTCGGACAGGCCAGCTTCGTCGGCCTCGGCGCCTTCATGGCCGCCTACCTGACCCGGGAAGGGGTTCCCTTCGCCATCTGGCTGCCCATGGCCGTGATCCTGTCCCTGCCCGCCAGCTTCATCACCGGCCTGGCCGCCCTGCGACTGCCCGGCCTGTACTTCGCCGTGGCCACCCTGGCCTTCAACCTGGCCGCCCAGTACCTGATCTTCGTGCCCATCGAGAACCAGCGCATCGAGGCCATCGCCCGCCCCCGGATCGGCTCGGTCGACTTCAACGACGAGCGGCTCTTCTTCCTCCTGGTGTGCCTGGTGGTCATCCCCTGCTTCGGGGCCGTGCTGCGCCTGGGGCGGGGCAAGACGGGCCGGGCACTGCTGTCCGTGCGCAACTCGGCCACCGCCGCCGCCGCGGCGGGGATCAACCCGGTGTACTACCGGATCCTGGCCTTCGTGGTCTCCGGTGCCCTGGCTGCCGTCGCCGGCGTCCTGCTGGGGACGCTCATCGAGAGTGCCAACTCCAACCAGTACACGCCCTTCACCTCCATCGGCTATCTGGCCAACGCCATCATCGGCGGGCTGGGGTCGGTGCTGGGGGCGGTCCTGGCCGGAGCCGCCCAGCGCCTTCCCCTGGAGGCGGTCCGGCCCCTGATCGAGTCGAACCCGCTGCAGCTGGCCCAGTTCACCCCGCTGTTCCAATCGGCCCTGCTCCTGGTGTTCATCGTGGCCCGGCCCGACGGCTTGGTGGGCCTGGGGCGGGCGCTCGCCGTCCGCCTCGGGTGGCGCAAGCCCCGGCCCGCCCGGGAGCTCGCCTTCCTGCCGCGGATCTCGGGTGGCACCCGGCCCATCGATGCCGGCGCCTTCTCGCTCGGCACCTTCGACGCCCCGCCCGGTGCCCTGGTCGACCTGTTCGGGGCCCGTCCCGCCGAGCCCGAGGACGAGATCGTCCCCGCCGCCCTCGACCTGACCGGGATCACGGTCCGTTTCGGGGCCGTAACGGCCCTGAACGGTGTGTCCGTGCGCATCGAGCCCGGGGAGCTGGTCGGCATCATCGGTCCCAACGGCGCGGGGAAGACGACGCTCTTCAACGTGTCCTCCGGGCTCCAGGCGCCGGCCGCTGGCCAGGTCGTGCTCGACGGGCTGGACATCACCCGCCTCGGCGCCTCCGCCCGGGTCAACGCCGGTCTCGGGCGCACGTTCCAGACGCCCCGCCTGGTGGCCTCCATGTCGGTGTTCGAGAACCTGCTGGTGGCCGCCCACCCCCGGCTCCGACACGGCCTGCCGGCCGAGATCCTCGGCTTCAGCTATGCGCTGCGCGACGAGGTCGCCGAGCGGGAACGCATCCGCCGCCTCCTCGACGTTCTCGGCCTCGCCTTCCTGGCCGAGCGGGCCGCCGGCGATCTCCCGTCCGGACTGCTCAAGGTGATCGAGGTGGCCCGGGCTCTGGTGGAGGAACCCCATGTGCTCCTCCTGGACGAGCCGTCGGCCGGCCTCGACCCGGCTGAGACCCGGTGGCTGGCCGACTTCGTCCGGGCCGTGGTGGACGAGCTCGGAATCGCCGTGGCCCTCATCGAGCACGACATGAGCCTCGTCATGGGTGTCTCTGACTTCATCTACGTGCTCGAGTCGGGCACCATGCTCGCCTCGGGCCGGCCCGAGGACGTGCGGCGGGACCCCCGGGTGATCGCCGCCTACCTCGGAGCCGAGGAACCCGCCGTGGCGTCGGGGGCACCGCGATGAGCGCTCCCCTCCTGCGGGTCGAGGGCCTGTGCGCCGGCTACGGGCCGGTGCAGGTCCTCTTCGGCGTCGACCTCCACGTCGACGCCGGCGAGGTGGTGGCCGTCCTCGGGCCCAACGGGGCGGGCAAGACGACGCTGCTGCGGGCACTGGCGGGCCGGAACCGGCCCACCGCCGGTTCGGTCACCTTCGACGGCGAGGCGGTCGCAGGACTGGCACCGGAGCGGGTGGTGGAACGGGGCCTCGTCCACGTCTCCGAAGGTCGCCGGGTCTTCCCCGGCCTCACCGTGGCCGAGAACCTGCGCCTCGGCGCCTACGGCCGGCGCCTGGGCAAGGCCGAGCTCGCCGCCGAGCGGGACCGGGTGCTGGACCTCTTCCCCCGGCTGGGCGAGCGCCTCGGCCAGCCGGCCGGAAGGCTCTCGGGCGGTGAGCAGCAGATGCTCGTCCTGGCCCGGGCCCTGCTGGCCGGGCCCCGGCTGCTCATGGTGGACGAGGCCAGCCTCGGTCTCGCCCCCAACGTGGTCGCCTTCCTTTTCGAGACGTTGGGCCGGCTGGCGGCCGGCGGACTGACCGTCCTCCTCGTCGAGCAGTACGTGGGGCTGGCTCTCAAGCTGGCCTCCCGCGGGTATGTTCTTCAGAGAGGAAAGGTGGCGCTGGCCGGCACTTCCACCGAATTGGGGCAGGCGGGGGTGGTCGAAGCGTCGTACCTTGGAGATGAGTCGGTTCGCACCGATCTCGTGCATGGGGGATGCACCTGATGACACCACGCCGTCGCACCACGACCACCGCTACCCGCTGCACGCTGGGTGCCCTGGCGCTCGGCCTGACGCTCTTCGGTGCCGGCGCGGGTACCGGTATCGCCGCCGGCGCGCCCGGCGACCTGCCCGGCCTGCCCGGCCCGGACACCACGGAGCCGGCGCCGCCAAGCGACGGCGGAGTCCCGGAGGCGACGACCCCGGCCGTCGAGGCCCCCGCCCCGCCGGCAGCCCCGGCGGCGGAGG
>JBOGFO010000349.1:0-2814 GCA_050743445.1 Acidimicrobiia bacterium | reverse complement strand
GATGGTGCCCTACGGCAACGGCTACCTGATGGTCGCCGAGGACGGTGGCATCTTCAACTTCTCCGACAAGGCCTTCCTCGGCTCGTTGGGGTCAACCCCACCCGCCCGACCCGTCGTCTCCGTCGCCTCCATCAACGACTGACCCGACTTCCGCAGAGCACAGTACCGAGGCCCGGGCTCCCTTCGAGGGGGCCCGGGCCTCGTCGGTTCCGTCCCGCGACGGCCCGGACGAAGGCGAACATCACCGCTGCTTCCGGCAGGAATTGGTGAAGTCCTGGCGAATGCTGGGGAAACGACTCGTAGCTGTCGCCCCCGACCCCGCGGCGCGCCGGCTCGACCAGCGTGCCACTGGGGAATCGAGGGATCGAAGTGTCATCTGACCTGAGCAAGAGCCGGACGCGCCGCCGGGCCGCGGCCGTCCTGGCCGCAGCCATGCTGGCCGGTGGTTTCACCGTCGTGCAGGCGAGCGCCGACACCCTGTACATGGGGACTGCGGTGGGCCTGGGCGAGGGCTGGTCGGGCGACGGAGGACCGGCGGTCGACGCCGGCCTGGCCGAGCCCCGCATGATCGCCTTCGACCGCCACGGCGGCTATTACATCGCCGACACTTACAACCACGTGATCCGCCACGTGGACGCCGACGGCATCATCTCGACGTTCGCGGGCACGCCCAAGGTGGCCGGCTTCCGCAACGGCCCTGCTTCCCAGGCCATGTTCGACGCCCCCCACAGCGTCGACGTCCTCCCCGACGGCGACGTCATCGTGGGCGACCCGGTCAACGACATGGTGCGGCGCATCGACCTCGAGACCAAGATGGTCACCACCCTCGCCGGAACCGGTCAGACCGGCTACAACGGCGACGGCGGGCCGGCGACGGCCGCCCGGCTCTCGGACTGCAAGATCGCCCTGGTCGGCCCCGACGGTGCCATCTACATCGACGACATGGGCAACGACGTGATCCGCCGGGTCGACATGACCACGGGCAACATCGAGACGTGGGCGGGCCAGAAGGACGTCCTCGGCGGCCCCGACGGGGTCGACGCCCGCCAGTCCGGCTTCTCGCCCCGCAACATCACCTTCGACATCGACAACGACCTGATCGTCGCCGATCGCGACGGCAACCGGATCCGTTCCATCGACTGGGAGTCCCGGATCATCACCACGATCGCCGGCAGCGGGGTCAAGGGCCCCGGCGGTGACGGTGGCCCCGCCCTGGAGGCGGAGCTCGACAGCCCCCGCGGCCTGGGCGTCGACTGGATGGGCAACGTCTACATCGCCGACAGTGTCAACAACCGGGTGCGGAAGGTCGACATCGAGACGGGGATCATCTCCACCGTCGCCGGCTCCCCCACCAGCGAGGGCGGGCGGAAGGACGGGACGACCGACGTGGCCCTGCTGGCCAACCCCCGCCACGCCATCTTCGACGAGGCCGGCAACCTCTACATCTCCGACACCGGCAACAGCCGGATCCGCAAGATCGACGGCGCGATCCCGCCCCGACCGGCGCCGGTCACGACCACCACGACCACCGCGCCGGCAGCCCCGACCGATACGCCTCCGAACCAGAACCCGCAGTCCCCGCCACCTGCGTCCCAGAACGGTGCGGTCGCCCGCTCGGGCTACTGGATGCTGGGCGCCGACGGCCGGGTCTACGGCTTCGGCCAGGCCGCCCACCACGGTGACGGCGGGCCGGGGTCGGCCGACCTGGAGCGGTCCCGGTCCGGTGACGGCTACTGGGTGGTGGAGGAGACGGGCCGGGTCCGCGCCTATGGCGACGCCGGCTACTTCGGCGACGCCGACCGCACGAAGCTCGTGGCCGGGGAGAAGGTGACGAGCATCTCGGCGACGCCGACGGGAGGCGGGTACTGGCTGTTCACGACGAAGGGTCGGGTCCTGCCGATGGGCGACGCCGCCCACTACGGCGATGTGTCGGCCATCAAGCTCAACGGTCCGGTGTTGGACTCGATCCCGACGCCGTCGGGTCGGGGCTACTACATGGTCGCTTCCGACGGTGGGATCTTCACCTTCGGCGACGCGGTGTTCTACGGCTCGACGGGCAACATCCGCCTCAACGCCCCGGTGCAGTCGCTGGTGCCCGACCCCGACGGGGTGGGCTACTGGCTGGTGGCCTCCGACGGCGGGGTGTTCTCCTTCGAGGGCGCCTTCCGGGGCTCCATGGGCGGCAAGCCCCTCAACAAGCCCATGACGGGCATGGTCCCCTACGGCAACGGCTATCTGATGGTGGCGGAGGACGGCGGCATCTTCAACTTCTCCGACAAGGCCTTTCTGGGCTCCCTGGGCGACGCCCCGCCCGCCCGGCCGATCGTCTCCGTCGCCGCCCTGCGCTAGCCGGTCTTCGCCTCCCCCGGTCGATCCCCCGGTGGGGGGTTGGAGGGCGCCGGCCGGGGCGCGGACCATGACCTGACTTGCTCCGGCAACGGCGTCAGGAGGCACCATGGGAGAGCTCCGCGTCCGAATCGTGGAGGACGTGCGGGTCCCGCTGGGCGGCCCGTGGTTTGAGGACCTCAAGGTCGGCCAGGTGGTCGACGACGCGCCCCCGCTCACCCTGACCACCGCCCACGCCCTGCTCCACCAGTCCGTCACCGGTGACCGGCTCCGCCTTCCTCTCGACCACACCCTGTCCGCCGCCGTGACCGGCCGGGACGCCCCACTGGCCCATCCCCTCCTGGTCGCCAACGTGGCCATCGGCCAGTCCACCGGGCTGACCCAGCGGGTCAAGGCCAACCTGTTCTATCGGGGCCTGGTTCTGGAGTGCCCGGTCCATCTGGGCGACACCCTGGAGACCATCACCGA
>JBOGFO010000348.1:0-3760 GCA_050743445.1 Acidimicrobiia bacterium | reverse complement strand
CACCGGGGCCGCCACCGGTGCCACCTCGTGACAGGTGGCCATGGCCAGCGGGCAGCGGGGGGCGAACGGGCACCCCGGCGGCGGATGGGCCAGGTCCGGAGGCACGCCCGGTAGCGACACCAGGGTGGTGGTGTCGAGGCTGATGACGCTGCGCAGCAGCCCCTGGGTGTAGGGGTGGCGGGGCCGGGCGAAGACCTCGGCCACCGGGCCCTCCTCCACGATGCGCCCGGCGTACATCACCGCCACCCGGTCGCAGGTCTCGGCCACGATGCCCAGGTTGTGGGTGACGAGCACCACGGCGATCCCCAGGCGCTGGCGCAGCGAGTCGAGCAGCCGCAGCACCTGGGCCTCGACCAGGACGTCGAGGCTGGTGGTGGGCTCGTCGGCCACCAGCACCCGGGGTTCCAGGGCGATGGCCAGGGCGATCATGATGCGCTGGCGCATGCCCCCGGAGAACTCGTGGGGGTACTGGCGGGCCCGGCCGGGGGGCACGCCCACCGCGGTCAGGGCGTCCGCGGCCAGGCGCCGGGCCGCCGCCGGCTTCATGGTCGGACGGTGGGTCCGGATGGTCTCGGTGAAGTGGTCCTCGATGCGCATCAGCGGGTCGAGGCGGGTGGCGGGGTCCTGGAAGACGAGGGCCAGGCGGTCGCCCCGGACCGACCGCCAGCGGGCCGGGTCGGCGGTCAGGTCGTCACCGTCGAGGACCACCCGGCCCGCCTGCTCGGTCCCCTTGGGCAGGATTCCGAGGATGGCCCGACCGAGCGTGGACTTGCCGCAGCCGCTCTCACCCACCAGGCCCAGGCTGTGGCCGGGGGCCACCTCCAGATCCAGCCCGGCCACGGCCCGGATCGGGCCCCGGGGGGTGTGGTAGGTGACGGAGAGGCCGGAGACGGCGAGGACGGCACCACCCCCGCGCCCGCCGCCGCCCGGGCGGTGGGCCGGGATGGCCACCGCCGCCAGGTCGGGCAGGCGCTCGAGGGCGCTCTCGTCACCGGCGGCGGCCGGGTCCGTTCTCTCGTCGGCCGGGGCGGGGACCGGCGTCGCCGTCTCGAGGCTCTCGGGCAGGGCCACGGCCCCGGCGATGCCGGCCCGCCGCAGCCGGGGGTTGAGGACGTCGTTGATGCCCTCGCCCAGGAGGGAGAGACCGGTGACGAGCAGCAGGATGGCCAGGCCGGGGAACAGCGACGTCCACCAGTACCCGGTGCCGATGTCGGTGATGGCGACGGAGATGTCGTAGCCCCACTCGGCCGTCCGGAAGGTCCCCCCGTAGCCCAGGAACCCCAGCCCGGCCAGGGTGAGGACGGCGTCGGCGGCGTTGACGGTGAAGATGACGGGGACGGACGACACCACGTTGGAGGCGATGTAGCGGCTGATGATCGTCCTCGGCCGTGCCCCCATGGCCCGGGCCGCGTCCACGAACGGCTCCTCCCGGACGGCCAGCGTGTGGTTGCGGACGACCCGGAAGTACTGGGGGATGTAGATGACGGAGATCGACAGGGCGGCGGCGGGCACCCCCGGCCCGACCCAGCGGCGCAGGGCGAAGGCGGCCACGATGGCCAGGAGCAGGCTCGGGAATGCATACAGGGCGTCCATGAGGAGCACCAGGACCCGGTCGAGGCTCCGGCCGGCGTAGCCGGAGATCAGCCCCAGGGGCACGCCGATGACCACGGCGAAGGCGGTGGAGAGCAGGACGACCTGGAGGGCGAGCCGGGCGCCGAAGACGACGCGGGAGAAGACGTCGAAGTGCTCGTTGGTGGTGCCGAAGAGGTGGTCGGCCGACGGTCGCCCGAGCTGGGGGATCCCGGCCACCTCCGCCTGGTCGTAAGGGGCCACCAGCGGGGCCAGGAGGGCGAGCACGGCGAAGACGCCGGTCAGGCCCAGCCCGGCCAGCACCAGGCGCCGGGTGGTGCGCGTCGCCCCCCGCCACAAGCGGCCGAGCCGCTCCGTCCGCCGGCCCAAGGTGGCCGACGCTCGCGTCGGCCGGCGGCTGGGGTTGGGGTCCCCAGCCGCATCGCGATGAGCCGCCAGGCGAAGAGCCTTGAATACAGTCATGAGTACCGGATCCGGGGGTCGATCCAGGCGGTGACCACGTCGATGGCCAGGCTCACGGCCACCACGAAGCAGGCGTAGAAGGTGACGATGCCCTGCACCGCCGTGTAGTCCCGGTTCTGGAGGAACTGGTAGAGCGACAGGCCGATCCCGGGCCAGTTGAACGTGGTCTCGGTCAGCACCGCCCCGCCCAGCAGCAGGGCGAACTGGAGCCCGACGACGGCCACCACCGGCACCAGGGCGTTGCGCAGGGCGTGGCGGAACACGACGCCCCGCTCACCGATGCCCCGGGCCCGGGCCGCCTCCACGTAGTCGGAGCGCAGGGTGGACAGCATGTTGACCCGCACCAGGCGGACCACGATCCCGCCGATGACGAGGCCCAGCGTGATGGCCGGGAGCGCCAGGTGGCGCAGCGCCTGCGTCAGCGCCACCCAGTTCCCGGTGACGAGAGAATCGACGAGGTAGAGGCCGGTCACCTCCCGGGGCTCGGCGAAAGCCGCCGTCCGTCCCGACGAGGGGAACCAGCCGAGCTTCACCGAGAACAGGTACTGGAACAGGATCCCAAGCCAGAAGATGGGAGCGGCGTAGAGGACGATGCCGAGGAGGCGCCCGGCGATGTCGAGGGCGCTGTCCCGGAACCGGGCCGCCACGGCCCCGATCGTCAGGCCCACGGCCAGGGCGACGGCCATGGCCGCCACCGTGAGCTCCAGCGTGGCCGGGAAGCGATCGGCGATCGTCTGGCGCACCGGGCGGTCGGTGGTGATGGCCCGGCCGAAGTCACCGGTGGCGACGTCACCCAGGTAGCCGGCGTACTGGCGCCACAGCGGCTCGTCCAGGCCCAGGCTGGCGCGCACCCGGGCGGCCCGGTCGTCGGACACCCGGTCCCCGAGGGTGGCGGTCACCGGGTCGCCGGGCGCCACCCGCAGCAGCAGGAAGGTGGCGGTGAGGAGGAGCAGCAGCAGCGGGAGCGTGAGGGCCAGACGGGTGAGCAGGTACCCCCGAAGACTGCCCCCCCTGGCGCTCACCCCCCGATTATCCGCTCAGGCCTTCTTCTCCAGGAGCCAGTAGCGGAAGATCTGGATGGGGTCGAGCACGACGCCCGACACGGCGTCGGTGGTGGCGGCGAACTGGGGGATCTGGAACACCGGCACGTAGGGCACCTGGTCGGCCATGTAGGCCTGGGCCTCCTTCAGGATGGCGGCCCGGGCCGTCTCGTCCTGCTCCTTCTGGGAGGCGTGGACCAGGTCGAGCATCTTCTGGTCCTCCCACTTCGCCGGGTCGAAGATGTTGGGGTCGGCGAAGGGCTCCAGGTAGTCGTCAGGGTCGAGGTAGTCGGGGTACCAGCCCATGAGGAACACCGGGATCTCGCCGGCCCGCCGCTTCTCGCCGTACTCGGCCCACTCCACGTTGGAGACGTTCACCTCGAAGCGCCCGGTGGCCTCCAGGCCCTGGGTGATGACCCGGGCCACGTCGGCCTCGGTGTCGCCGTAGTGGGTGGGGCTGTACCAGAAGTCGACCTTCACCTTCTCGCCGGCGGGGACGCCGGCGGCGCTCAGGTGCTTCTCCACCGCCGCCTTGGCTGCGTTGATATCACTAGGACCCGCCCCGTAGAGCTGGGTCCACTTGGGTTCCGAGACGGGGAACAGCGGCGGGATCATGGACGGCAGCACTTTGGCGCTGCCCTTGAACACGTCCTGGACCACCCCTTCCC
>JBOGFO010000347.1:0-1964 GCA_050743445.1 Acidimicrobiia bacterium | reverse complement strand
GGGGTGCGGGGGTCCTCCACCTTGTGGACGGGATGGCCGAGACCCGGAACCCGCCGGCCCGCGGCCACGACTTCGGCCACCGCCTCCCGGGCCAGGCCGTCCAGCGCCTCGTCCGTGGGTTCGCCGTCGAGGCGCTCCAGGGCGGCGTGGAGGAACCGGGCGGTGTTCTCGACCACGCCCAGGAACACGCTGCCCCCGCCGAGCAGCCCGGCGGCGATGGCGCCCTGGATGGACTCGGGGGCGCCCAGGTAGGTGAGGCGGGCGGCGAGGACCGTCGGGGTGAGGCCGTGATCGGCCAACGACACCAGCACGGCGTCGAAGACGGCGGTCTCGCCGGCGGTGGGGAGACGGGCGGCGGCCAGGAGGAAGGCGTGCTCGGTGAAGGTGACGGCACCCATGAGCTCGCCGGCCAGGTTCCGGCCCCGGATGGTGATGGCGTCGGCGCTCGACGTCCCGATCCCCGTGCGCAGCTCGCCGCTCATCCCCGGCTCCTCTCGGCGTCCCACTCCGACTCGTTGCGCTCCCGCTCCAGCTGGTGCTTGGCGATCCGCCCCGTCGGGGTGTGGGGCAGCTCGCCCACGACCTCCAGGTAGCGGGGGACCTTGAAGCGGGCCAGGCGCTCGGCGGCCCAGGCGTGGAGCCCGGGCAGATCGGCGGTGGCCCCGGCGGCCAGGACGACGAAGGCCTTGACCTCCTCCTCGGACAGCTCGGAGGCCACCCCCACCACCGCCACCTCGATCACGTCGGGATGGGAGACGAGGGCCTCCTCCACCTCGGCCGGGGCCAGGTTCTCGCCCCGCCGGCGGATCACTTCCTTCTGGCGGCCGATGAACGTGTAGGTGCCGTCACCGTTGTCCCGCACCACGTCGCCCGTCTTCAGCCAGCCGTCGGGGCCGAGCACCTTGGCCGTCTCCTCGGGCATGCCCCAGTAGCCCTTCATCACCGCCGGGTTGCGCAACTCGAGCTCGCCGACCTCGCCGGCGGCCACCGGCTTGCCCTCGGCCAGGACCCGGCCCTCGTTGATCTCCCCGAGGGTGGGGTGCTGGCGGATGCTGCCCAGCGTCCCGTAGGGGCGGGTGCCGCGCCGCCACACCGTCCCGTAGGGCGTCTCCGACATGGCGTAGCCGCTGGTGATCCGGACACCGAAGCGGCGCTCGATCTCGAGATGGCGCTCCTCGGGGGGCGCCGGGCCGGTGTAGCAGAGGCGCAGCGGGTTGTCGGCGTCGTCGTCGCGCTCGGGCTGGAGCATGAGCATCTCGATCATGGCCCCGATGGCGTTGAACTCGGTGGCGCCGGAGTGGCGGGCCGAGTCGAGGAAGGTGGAGGCCGAGAAGCGGGGGAGGAGCACCAGGCTGGCGCCGGCGGTCACCGATCCCAGCACGGAGTAGGCGGGTGCGTTGATGTGAAACAGCGGCAGCGAGGTCATGAGCCGGTCGTCGGCGGTGAGCTCCAGCCACCACGGGAACCCCTCGCCGGCCATCACGTAGGCCAGATGGGTCTGGGTAACGAGCTTGGACCTGCCGGTGGTCCCCGACGTGGGGATGAGGACGGCCGGGTCCTCGGGTTCGACGTCGGCCCGGGGGCCGTCGCCCCCGCCGGCGAAGAGGTCGGCGACCTCGCTGTCGTCCACCACCAGCCGGGGCTCGGTCTGCGCCCTCAGGCCGGCCAGCTCCGCCTCCGGGCTGGCCGGGTTGGCCGCCACCAGGATCGCTCCCAGGCGCATGAGGGCCAGCCAGGTGAAGAGGTATTCGGGGCTGTTCCGCAGGGTGACCAGCACCAGGTCGCCCTGGCTCACGCCCCGATCGGCCAGGGCGGCGGCGCCGGCGGAGATGGCGTGCTGCGCCTCCTCGTAGGTGAAGCTGCGGTCCTCGTGCAGGAGCCAGGTGTTCGACGGCACGGCCTCGACCGCGGCGTCGAACAGGAGGGGGATCGTCTGCTTCACCATCGTGGTGGGGGAGCGTAAC
>JBOGFO010000346.1:0-2595 GCA_050743445.1 Acidimicrobiia bacterium | reverse complement strand
ACCTGGGCTCGTCGTAGAGGTCGATGTGGTTGGTGGTGTCGAGCCACAGCAGACGCTTGGGTTCGCCGGCCCGCTCGAAGGCGCCCTGAGCCCCGTCGGGGGAGCAGTAGGCGTCGGTGCGCCCGTGGACCAGGAGCCACGGCGTCGGTGAGATGAAGTCGGCGCCGCCGGCGAGGTCCACGGTGAGCAGCTCGTACAGGGAGGTCCGGCTGATCCGGTTGAGCCACCCCGGGCTCGCCGAGCGGTCGGTGCCGTAGTAGGCGTAGGGCTCGTCGCCGCCCATGAGGGCGGGCTCACCTTCGGGCGCGACTGCCGGCATGTATTCGACGGCGCCGGTGGCGTACTGGCGGACGGCGGCCTTCCGCAGGTCGGCCAGGAGGTCGCGGTACCCGGCGACGCCCATGCCTGAGCGCATGGCGCCGGGGTCGTTGTAGCCGCCCGCAACGGTGGCCAGGGCCTTGACCCTGAAGTCGAAGGCGGCGAAGCGCAGGGCATAGCCGCCACCGAGGCAGACCCCCACACACCCGACCCGGTTCCCGTCGGCCTCGGGCCGGGAAGCGAGCCAGCTCAGTGCATCCCGGAGGTCGGCCAGCTTCCCGGGCGGGTCCTCGTGCTGGCGGGGCAGGCCGCCGCTCCCCCCGAAGTTGCGGTGGTCGAAGGCCAGCGTGACGTACCCACGACCGGCCATGGCCGCGGCGTAGGCGCCCGTGACCTGCTCCTTCACTCCGGTGAGGGGGCCGGTGAAGAGCAGGGCGGGCCGTGGCCCGGCCGGCTCCGACGGCACCCGCAGGTGGCCGGCGAGCTCCAGCCCGTCGCTGGGAATCGATACCTCGAGCGGCTCGGTCAAGGCTGCCCCCTCGCGTCTGTGGGGGCTCCAGTCTGCCGTGCCGGCTCAGCTCAGTGCCGCGAGCCGCTCGGCGACGTCGACGAAGGCCGGGTTCCGGGCCGAGACCCGGCGGAAGAGGTGCCGGGCGCCCGGGATGTCGCCGGCCCGTTCGTGCAGGTCGGCCAGGGCGTACCAGAGGCGGAGATGGTGCTCGGCGATCCGCTTGGGGGAGATGGGTCCCCGCTCCAGGAGGGCGATGGCCTCGGGGAGCCGGCCCCGGTCGGCCAGCGACCCGGCGGCCACGATCCGGCCCTCGGTCATGACCTCGGGGACGGGCGATGCCGCCCGCAGCTCCTCCCAGAGCCGGTCGACCACACTGTGCCGGCCCAGCGCCCGGGCCGAATCCATCAGGACCGGGTGATGGATGGCCGAGCCGGTCATCTCGACGTAGGCGTCGAGTTCCTTGCGGGCCGCCGCCCAGCGTCCGAGCCGGTACTGGGCGACGCCGAGAAGCTCACGCACGTCGGGGTCGGCCGGGTGACGGTCCTTGAGGGGACGCAGGATGCGCAGTGCCTCCTGCTCGTAGCCCCGGTCGATGGAGCGCGACGCCTTCTGCAGGGACTCCGCCAGCCGGGCCGGCCGCGGGCCGGACGCCTGCGGAGCGTTGGCGGTCAGCTCGCGGGGTTGGCCACTTGCCCGCCGCCTCCGGGTCGGGACGACCTTCTCCGCCTCGTCGCCCAGGGCTTCGTCCCGGATGAGCCGCAGTGCCGATCGACGCCGTTCGGTCCCCCGGGCCACCGCCTCCCTGGCCACCTTCCGCACGACCGGTTCCCGGCTGTCGCTCGGGCGATCCCGTCCGTCCTCCGGTTCCCTGGGACGTCGCCGTCTCCCCTCGAAGCCACGGGATGGGTCGGAGTAGGGCCCGAAGCCGTCCTGCTGTTCCGGCGCCCGCGACTCACTCCTGGGCTCAGCCCGGTCCCGCCGGGCGACCGGACGCCGGCCCTCCGACGCCTTCGGCTGCCTCCGATCTTCCGACGCCTTCGGCGCTCTCCGATCCTCCGACGCCTTCGGCGCTCGCCGATCCTCCGACGCCTTCCGCCGGGCCGCCGGACGGCCCGATTCGGTAGCCGGACGGCGCTCGGCCCGAGCGGGCTTGCCGGCGGCGCCGCCCTGGCGGTCGGGGCGACCCTCCCGGCGCGGCGGGGTCCGCTTGCCGTCGCGGGCGCTCCCACGGGGGCCGTCATCACCGCGGCGCGGCTCGCCGTCCCGCTTCGGACGGCCGCTGCGATTCTTCCGGTCCTTCCCCTGGGCCATGCGGCTCAGCGTAGGGCCCGGTTGAGGCCGCCGGACGCGAGAACGCCCGCCGAAGCGGGCGTTCTCAGGTATATCCCGGCGGCGACCTACTCTCCCAGGGGGCTCCCCCCCAAGTACCATCGGCGCTGGTGGGCTTAACTGCCGTGTTCGATATGGGAACGGGTGTGACCCCACCGCCATGGCCACCGGAAACCTGCACGCCGGCCCGAAATTTCGGCGGGTCAGCGAGATTTGTCAATGCGCACCTTGAGCGCTGCATAGCGAGCACGAACAACAGGAAGATCAAGCCCTCGGCCGATTAGTACCGGTCAGCTGAACACGTTGCCGTGCTTACACTTCCGGCCTATCAACCTGGTGGTCTACCAGGGGCCTTACCCGGTTAACCCGGTGGGAGATCTCATCTCGGGGCGAGCTTCGCGCTTAGATGCTTTCAGCGCTTATCCCTTCCGCAGGTC
>JBOGFO010000345.1:0-7167 GCA_050743445.1 Acidimicrobiia bacterium | reverse complement strand
GGCGAGGGCCTGGGCCAGGGTGAGCACCTCGGACGCCACCAGCTCGGTGAGGGTGAGCGAGAGGGCCGTCTCCAGTCCGAGCATCCCCGGGGGCGCCTCGTCGAAGGGGCGCTCCTTCTCCTCCTTGGGGTGGGGGGCGTGGTCGGTGGCGATGGCGTCGATGGTCCCGTCGGCCAGCCCGGCCTTGATGGCGGCCACGTCCTCGTCGGTACGCAGCGGCGGGTTGACCTTGAAGAGCGGGTCGTAGCCACTGCAGCTGGCGTGCGTCAGGGTGAAGTGGTGGGGGGTGGCCTCGGCGGTGACGGGCAGGCCCCGGGCCTTGGCCGCCCGGACCAGCTCCACCGAGGCGGCGCTCGACAGGTGGAGGAAGTGGACCCGGGCCCCGGTGAGGGCGACGAGGGCCAGGTCGCGGGCCACGATCACCGACTCCGCCTCGCCCGGCTGGCCGGGGATGCCGAGCCATGAGGACCACGGACCCTCGTGCATGTGACCCCCGCGGGCCAGGGCGGGGTCTTCGCAGTGCTGGGCCAGGACGGCGCCGGAAAGGGCGGAGGAGTACTCCAGGGCGCGGCGCATGAGGCCGCCGTCGGCCACGCAGGCTCCGTCGTCGGTGAAGATGCGCACGCCCATGGTGTGCAGCTCGCCCAGAGGGGCCAGCTCGGCGCCGGCCCGGTCCTTGGTGATGCACCCGGACACGCTGACCAGGCAGGCCGCATCCCGGCCGGCCCGGCGGATCTGGTCGACCACCGCCGCGCTGTCGATCGGGGGATCGGTGTTGGGCATGGCGACCACGGCGGTGTACCCGCCGAGGGCGGCCGCCCGGGCGCCGCTCTCGATCGTCTCGGCGTCCTCATCGCCCGGCTCCCGGAGGTGGGCGTGGAGATCGACGAGGCCGGGCGCCACGATGCAGCCCTCCACGTCGAGCACCTGGGCCCCGGCGGGCGCCCCCAGGCCGGAACCGACGTCGGTGACCAGCCCGTCGCGCACGACCACGTCGGCGAGCCGCTGGCCGGTGGCGTCGACAACGGTGCCGCCCTTGAGCACGAGGTCAGGCACGGGCGGCCTCCAGTTCGCCGAGCATCTCCGGTGGGCGCCGGTTGTCTCCGGCCAGGAGCTTGTAGAGGACCGCCATGCGGACCGCCACCCCGTTGGCCACCTGCTCGGTGATCACCGACCGGGGGTCGTCGGCCACGTTGGCGGCGATCTCCACCCCGCGGTTCGTCGGCCCGGGGTGCATGATCAGGACATCCTGGGAGAGCCGGGCCATCCGCTCTTCGGTCAGCCCGTAGCGGGTGGCGTACTCCCGCAGGGTGGGGAAGAGGGCCTCGCTGATGCGCTCCCGCTGGATGCGCAGGATGTAGTAGACGTCGACCGTGCCCAGCACCTCGTCGAGGTGGTGGCTGATCTTCACCGGCCAGCCGCTCAAGTCGGGGGGCATGAGGGTGGGCGGGGCGACCAGGGTGACCTCGGCGCCGAGGGCGGTGAGCGCCTTCACGTTGGAGCGGGCCACCCGGGAGTGCTTCACATCGCCGACGATGGCCACGGACAGGCCGGCCAGGTCGGTGCCCCGGTGGAGGCGCAGGGTGAAGATGTCGAGCAGCGCCTGGGTGGGGTGTTCGTGCCACCCGTCGCCGGCGTTGACGATCGAGGCCTGCGTCCAGCCCGCCATGCGGTGGGGCACGCCGGCCGAGCGGTGCCGGACGACAATGGCGTCGATGCCCATGGCCTCGACCGTGCGCACCGTGTCCAGGAGCGACTCGCCCTTGCGGACCGCCGAGCTGCCGGCGGTGAAGGTCATGGTGTCGGCCGACAGGCGCTTGGCCGCCGTCTCGAACGACAGGCGGGTCCGGGTGGAGTCCTCGTAGAACATGGACACCACCGTCTTGCCCCGCAGGGCCGGCACCTTGGGGATGTCCCGCTTGGTGACCTCGAGGAACGACTCGGCGTGGGCCATGACCTCGTTGATGCCCTCGGCTCCGAGGTCGTCGATACCCAGCAGGTGCTTCACGGCGCCACCTCTCCGTCACCCTCGGGGGACACCCCCGGGCCCCCGGGCTCCCCCTCCACGCAGTCCCAGATCTCGATCCCGTCCTCGCCGTCCACCTCGGCCAGGCGGACCCGCACGTCCTCGTCCCACTTGGTGGGCAGGTTCTTGCCGACGTAGTCGGCCCGGATGGGCAGCTCCCGGTGACCCCGGTCGACCAGGACGGCCAGCTGGATGGCCTGGGGCCGGCCGAAGTCGATGACCGCGTCGAGGGCGGCCCGCACCGTCCGGCCGGTGAAGAGCACGTCGTCGCAGAGGACAACCACCCGTTCGGTCACGTCGACCGGCACCTCGGTGGGGCGCAGGGCGGGTGCTGGGCGCAGCCCGATGTCGTCCCGGTAGAAGGAGACGTCGAGGGCGCCCACCGGGACCTTGACGCCTTCGAAGGACTCGATGGCGGCCGCCAGCCGCTCGGCCACCGCAACGCCCCTCGTGTACAGCCCGATGAGGACGATGTCGTCGGCGCCGTGGTTGCGCTCGACGATCTCGTGGGCGATGCGGGTGACGGCCCGCTTGAGGTCGGTGGTGTCGAAGACCTTGGCCCGGAGAAGCCAAAGCCCCTTCCCCGGTGTCGGGTCAGGGGCGCTCCATGCGGGCTGTTCGCGCAAAGCCTTCTCCTCCGTGGAGACCTCTCGGGATCTCCTTCACGGCCGTCGATTCAACATAACACGGAAGCGGGCGAGATCGTCCACCACTACGCTGCGCGACAGACGAGGACCCAGCGAGGTCAAGTAGCGGGCGGGGCCGGCCGATAGAGCCGATGAGAGAGGGAGCCTCCGGATGAACCTGCGTCGCATCGGAGCCGTCGTCGTGGTGTCGGGCCTGGTGGTGGCCGCCTGCGGGAAGGCGGCCGAGGTCGTGGCCCCCGAAATTGCGGTGCGGAACGCAGCCCACTCGACCTTCGACGGACAGAAGGGCACTTTCGCCCTCAGCCTGGTGGGCGACCAAGCCGACCTGGCCACGCTCCTGCAGCCGCCCGGGGCCGGGGGTGTCCCCAAGTCGAACGATGACGATCAGCAGTTCCTGGACGCCCTGGCGGGGAGCAAGATCTCCGTGTCCCTCGACGGCGGCGACCAGGCGACGGCCGACGATGACCGGTTCGCCCTCAGTGTCGACATCGGCGACGTCGAGCGGGCCGTCGAGCTGCGGGTGGTGGACAAGGTCCTCTACCTGCGGGGCGACGTGGCCGGGCTGGCCCGGCTGTTCAAGGCCGACACCGCCGCCCTGTCCGGGATGGTGGACGGCGCCGCCCAGAACGGCTTCGGCTTCGTGGCCGACGCCATCGCCGGGAAGTGGCTGTCCCTCGACCTGTCACCCCTGGAGAACCTGGGCGAGGGGGCGGCCCAGCCCGGCGCTCCGATGCCCAACCTGGACACCGCCCAGTTCTCGAACCTCCTCGACGCGGTGTCGGAGACCTTCGGAACCGATGTCGACGTCAAGCGGGTGGGCGAGGAGGACCCGGGCGTGCACTACCGCCTGACGGTCCCCGTCCGCCGGGTGTACGAGCGGCTCGTACCCACCCTCGGTCAGCTCTTCACCATGCCGGGGATGGAGACCCTGCCGCCGGCCACCGAGATCCCCGACCGCACGATCACGCTGGACGTGTGGACCGATGACGACCGCATCAACCGGGCCGAGCTCGACCTCGGTCAGTTCGCCCCCGAGCCGCCTGCCGGCCGGGTCGCTCTCCGGGTCGACATCGACCGGCTCGACGGCGACGTCAAGGCCCCCGGTGCCGCGGTGGCGGTGGACTTCGCCCAGATCTTCTCCCAGCTGATGGCCGGGTTCGGAGCCACAATCGGGTCCTGATCAGGCCCGCTGGTTGGACCGCCAGTCGAGCCAGCTGACGATGGCGAGCACGGCGTAGACGACGCCCACCAGCCGGGGCACGTAGTCGAGGTCGTCCTCCACCACCAGGACCAGCGCCCCCGAGGCGGCGCCGGCGATGAGGAAGAAGAGCGCCCGGCGGTCCATCTCAGAACCCCCGGAGGACCATGAAGGTGGCGGCGGCGATGATCGCCGCTCCCGGGATGGTGAGCACCCAGGCCCACACCACCCGGCCGGCCACGCCCCAGCGGACGGCGGAGAGGCGGTGGATCGACCCGACCCCCACGATGGCGCCCGTGATGGTGTGGGTGGTGGACACCGGGATGCCCTGGGCCGAGACGAAGAACAGCGTGGCCGCCGCCGCCGACTCGGCCGACACCCCGCCCACCGGCTGGAGCCGGGTGATCCGCGACCCCATGGTGTGCACGATGCGCCACCCGCCCGAGAGGGTGCCGGCGGCGATGGCGGCGTGGGCCGACAGCACCACCCACAGGGGCGTCTCCCCGTCGGGGGCGACGTGGCCGGTGGCGATGAGCAGGGCGAGGATGATGCCCATCGTCTTCTGGGCGTCGTTGCCGCCGTGACCCAGGCTGTAGGCCCCGGCGGAGACCAACTGCAGGCGCCGGAAGACCCGGTTGAGCTTCTCCACGTTGTGGAACCGGGTGCTGATCCGCAGCACGGCCACCATGACGATGAAGGCCAGCGCCAAGCCGATCAGGGGGGCGAGGACGATGAAGGCGCCGATCTTGGACAGCCCGGAGTGGACGACGGCGTCGAGGCCGGACTTGACCACCGCCGCTCCCGCCATCCCGCCCACCAGGGCATGGGAGGACGACGAGGGCAGCCCCAGGTAGAAGGTGAACAGATTCCAGGCGATGGCTCCGACCAGGCCGGCGAAGATCACGCCGATGGAGAGGACGTCCTGTTTGACCACGTCCTTGGCGATGGTGCTGGCCACCTCGGTGTGGAACACGAGGAAGGCGGCGAAGTTGAAGAACGCCGCCCAGGCCACGGCGTAGCGGGGGGAGAGCACCCGGGTGGCGACCACCGTGGCGATCGAGTTGGCGGCGTCGTGGAAGCCGTTGGTGAAGTCGAAGCCGAGCGCGACGGCCACCACGAGGACGAGGGCGAGATCCTCCACCGTCAGAAGCGATGGGTAAACGGAGAATGAACGTCCCGAGGCATCCCGGGGGCGGAGCCTAGCGGCCGGTCACTGAGAGTCCATGCCCGACGCCAGAGTGTCCACCAGATGCTCCTCCAGGTAGCCCAGCCACCAGTAGACGGCGAAGGGCGCGGCGGCCGGATCCCCGGGCTTGAAGTTGGCGGGATGGGTGTCCTCGGTGACCTCCAGCCGGGTGCCGAGCGCCAGGCGGGAGTCGTTGATGACGGCCAGCCAGACCCCGGCTTCCTCGGCGCTGAGCATGACCTCGAGACCGCTCCGATGCTGCTTGGCGCCGGCCAGGGTGCGCAGGAAGATCTCGACCGTCTCCTTGCGCCCCTCGACCAGGTCGGGACGGGCGAAGCGCTGCCACTCCGCCTCCGACTCCTCTTCGGTCGGGTCGAGGTAGGCCCGGGGAAAGAGCCGGTCGAGCACGGGGTCCCGGGCCCTGCCACGCTCGGCCCCGCCTCCGTCGGCGCCGTCTCCTTCGGCACTGGCCTCGTCGGGGCCCTCCTCCGCCACGGCCCACAGGTCGGAGAGCTCCCGGCACAGCTGGATGAGCATGGCCGCTTCGCCCTGGTCCAGGTTGGCCTGGATGCCGGCTCCCCGGCGTGGACGGCGGAACCGGGCGACCATGGCTCAGTCCTGCTGCATCGTGGCCCACAGGCCGTGGGCGTGAAGCCGGGACACGTCGGCTTCCGCCTGCTCCCGGTTGCCCCCGGAGACGACCGCCTTGCCCTTGTGATGGACGTCCATCATCAGCTTGGTGGCCTTCTGGCGGGAGTAGCCGAACAGCTTCTGGAACACGTAGACGACATAGGACATCAGGTTCACCGGGTCGTTCCACACCACCACGACCCAGGGGCGGGCCGGGTCGACGACCTCGTCGATTTCGGGTTGGTCGACCTTCTGGGGCGAGACGATCCCGGGCATCGCGCTACTGCGGTTCCAGGTCCCGCACGGCGCCGGCGATGCGGCCCAGCATGCCGTTCACGAACCGGCCGGAGTCGTCCGTGGAGTAGCGCTTGGCCAGCTCGACCGCTTCGCTGATGGCCACCGCCACCGGCACCTCCGGGCAGTGGGCGAGCTCGAAGGCGGCGATACGCAGCAGGTTGCGGTCGATCACGGGCATGCGCTCGAGCGACCAGCGGTCGGCGTACTTGCGGATCAGGGCGTCGACCTCCTCCCGGTGGTCCTCGACGCCCCGGGCCAGCTGCAGCGCGTAGGCGTCGGGCGGCGCGGGGAGGCCGGCCAGCAGGTCGTCGAGGCTGAACCCGCGGACATCGATCTCGTAACACAGGGACAAGGCCCGCTCCCGGGCGTCCCGCCGTGTCCGCACCTCGCTACCCAGCCCTCCAGGCCCCTAGGCCCGCTCGATGTACTCGCCGGAACGGGTGTCGACCTTGATCCGGTGGCCCGTTTCGACGAACAGGGGGACCTGGACGACCAGACCGGTCTCGGTGGTGGCCGGCTTGCGGGCTCCGGAGACGCGGTCGCCCTGGACCCCGGGGTCGGTCTGGGAGATCTCCAGGACCACGGACGCGGGCAGCTCCACGCCGACGACCTGGCCCTGGTAGGTGGGGAGCACGACGGTGTCGCCCTCCTTGAAATACTTCACCGCGTCGCCGAGGTCGGAGCCGGGCACCGGCACCTGCTCGTAGCTCTCGGCATCCATGAACGTGTAGTCGTCGCCGTCGCGGTAGAGGTACTGCATCTCCTTCTTCTCGATGTGGGCCAGCGTCAGCTTCTCGTCGGCCCGGTAGGTGCGCTCCAGGACGGCGCCGGTCCGGTAGTTCTTGAGCTTGGTGCGCACGAAGGCGCCGCCCTTGCCCGGCTTCACGTGCTGGAACTCCACCACGGTCATGAGACCCTCGGGCAGGTTGAGGGCCATGCCGGTCCTCCGGTCGTTGGTGGAAACACTCATGAGATGACGAGCTCCTTGGGCGCGCCGGTGAGGATGTCGCAGCCATCGCGGGTGACGACCACGGTGTCCTCGATGCGGACGCCCCCGATGCCGGTGAGGTAGACGCCCGGTTCCACGGTGACGACGTAGCCGGCGGCCAGGCTGCCCTTGCCCGTGGCCGCCACCCGGGGATCCTCGTGGATCTCGAGGCCGACACCGTGACCGGTGCCGTGG
>JBOGFO010000344.1:0-3336 GCA_050743445.1 Acidimicrobiia bacterium | reverse complement strand
GTGCTGGCCGCGGCGTCCGGAGCCGCCAGCGGTGCTGCCGCCGTTCCCGAGACGACCGGCGGAACGGATGCTGTCCCGGTCCCGGCCGCCAGCCTCGACCTCATCCTCTCCCTCGACCGTCCGGCCTCGCCCGGCCTGCGCCGCCAGCTGGAGGAGCTCGGCTCCTGGTCGTGGGCCTTCCGGCGCGTCCCGGTGGCCGCCGTTCGGGTCCCGGCCGATCGCGTCGGAGAGGTCGCCGCCCTCGACGGCGTTGTGGCCGTCAACCTCAACGAGACGCTCCCCTGGCTGCTGGAGGAGTCGGCCGTCCTGCTCGACGCCCCGCGGGCCTGGAAGGAACTCGGGGTCACCGGCGAGGGCGTCACCGTGGCCGTCATCGACACCGGAGTCGACTTCACCCACCCCGACCTCGCCCCCGCCATGCGGGCCAACGTCAAGCTCATCGGCCTGGGCGGGCCGACCCAGCCCATACCCGTCGCCGCCGGCCCGAACTCGGACACCTCCACCGGGCACGGCACGCACGTGGCCGGCGACGTGGCGGCCCGGGGAACCGCCTCCGATGGCGCCTACCGCGGCACCGCCCCCGGGGCCGGCCTCGTCGGCATCGGCGCGGGCGACGGGCTCACGCTGAGCTTCTTCACCGTGGTCGAGGCCTACGAATGGCTCCTCGAGCACCAGGACGTGTACGGAATCCGGGTGGTCAACAACTCCTACGGCGCCGCCTTCGCCCCCTTCGACCCGGTCAACCCCGTCAACCTGGCCACCAGGGAGGCGGCCAAGGCCGGCATGGTGGTCGTCTTCGCCAACGGCAACGACGGCGACGAGATGAGCATGAACGCCCTGGCCGCCGCCCCCTGGGTGCTCGGCGTCGGCGCCGTGACCAAGAAGGGCGTGGTCGCCGACTTCAGCTCGGCCGGGATCGAGGCCGACCAGGCCCGCCTCGCCTTCGACGGCTCCGAGGCCGAGGGCGAGACCCGGACCCCGCTCAAGATGGGCCTCTACCACCCGGCGTTCCTCGCCCCCGGGGAGAACGTGATCTCCACGCGGGCGCCGGCCACCATCATCTCCGCCCTCGACCTGCCCAACGACGCCACCGGGATACCGCCGCAGCACATCCCCCGCTACACCATGTCGTCGGGGACGTCGATGGCCGCCCCCGAAGCCGCCGGCGTCGTGGCCCTCGTCCTCCAAGCCGACCCGGCACTCCGGTCCGAGGAGGTGCGCCGGGTCCTCCAGACCACGGCCCGCCCCGTGCCCGGCGAACCGTTCCACCGCCAGGGCTACGGCCTGCTCGACGCCCACGCGGCCGTCACGCTCGCCCTCGAGCTGGCCTCCCTGCCCCGCGACGAGGTGGCCCGCCGCCTGGAGGAGCGACAGGTGACCCGGGACGCCGAGGTCCTCGCCACCCTCGCCCGCCCGACCCGCAGCGCCTCGTGGTCGGACACCGCCCCCGGCGAGGACGGCCGCATCCGCCACCAGATCGCGGTGGACCCGGGCACGGCCCGGTTCAAGGTGGTCACGAACGGTGTGTCCGTGCCTTTCCTCGGCCTCATCGAGCACGCCGTGGTCGTCCGCGACGCCGCCGGCCGGGAGGTCGGCCGGGCAACGGCCGCCGCGGCATCGGGCACCACCGTGCTCGACCTCGACCTCTTCGCCCTCGAACCCGACGCCGAGGGGAAGCCCCGGCTCTACTCCGGACTGGCGTTCGGCGACTGGTCGGTCACGATCACCGTCGAGGGACCGCGGGAGCCGCCCTTCAGCCTCGGGGAAGGGGCCACGGTGGTCTCGGTGTACCCACCGGCGCCGGCGCCCTGCGTGCCCCAGCTGACCGACGGGCGGACGGTGGCGTGGCGCTTCCAGGACGACGACGTCAGCGGGGTCGCCCCGTACGCCGCCGACCCGGAGTACACCTACGTCGGGCCGCTGCGCGGCGGCACGCTGGGCGTCCGGGCCCCGGAGCGGCGCCTGGCCGCCACCTTCGGCGGCGCCGGCAACGGAGTCTCGGACTTCCCCGTCTTCGCCACCGCCCCGCTGGCCGAGGCGCTCTCCCTCTCCGGCGAGGCCCTGGTGCAGACCTGGATCCAGGGCCCGGGCGAGCTGGCCACCGGCCTCCTGCGGGCCGAGCTGCTCGACCTCCCGGCCGACGACAGGGGGGAGCCGGTCGTGGTGGCGGCCAGCAGCGGCACCGATCGCGGCCGGGCCGCCATGTCGGCACCCCTTCGCAGCGACGTCGCCATCCCCCTCGACGGGGTCATCACCATCCCCGCCGGCCACCGGCTCGGCGTCCGCCTGATCCTGACCTTCGCCGGCACCACCGCCGACACGCTGCTCTACGACTCGGAGCAGTACCCGTCCGGGCTCAGGGTCACGGCCGGCCGGCTGCTCGAGGCCTGCCCCGGCCCCTCGTAACGCTCCGGGCCGGCGCCTCGGAAGGTCGGCGGGTGGTAAAAGTTCTGGCATGAAACCGAGCCTCTCCTCGGTGCGGGGCCGGACCACGGCCGTGGCCGTCCTGCTCGTCGGGTTCATCCTGTTCGTCTGGGCGGCCAGCCTGGTGATCTTCGTCGACAACGCCATCGACAAGAAGCTCGATGCCGGGGAAGCGGCCCGGAACGTGGCCGCCCAGGTGCGCCGGGGCACGCTGCCCACCGTGCTCGCCGTCCCCGGCGAGGAGGCCGACGACGTCTTCATCCAGGTGGTCGACGCCGGCGGCAACGTGGTGGCCGCCACCCGGAACCTGGCCGGCGAGGCACCGGTCACCGACGTTCGCCCCCGGACCGGCGAGGAGCTCCGGACGGTCATCGAGTCGCTGCCCCCGGTCGACCTCGACGACCGGTTCCGCGTGCTGGGCATCCAGGCCGCCGCGGCCGACGGGCCCGTGTCGATCTATGTGGGGACGGAGTGGGAACGGGTGGAGGAGTCGGTCGATGCCCTGAGCCAGGCCCTGCGGTTTGGTGCGCCCGGACTTCTGGTGCTGTCGGCCGGCCTGGTGTGGTGGCTGGTGGGCCGGGCCCTGCGGCCCGTCGAGTCGATCCGGGCCCAGGTGGCCGAGATCACCGAGACCGAGCTCGACCGGCGGGTCCCCGAGCCGGCGGTGAACGACGAGATCGGCCGGCTGGCCCGGACCATGAACGACATGCTCGACCGGCTCCAGCGGGCCACGGACCGCCAGCGCCGCTTCGTGGCCGACGCCTCCCACGAGCTCCGCAGCCCGCTGACCTCGGCCCAGATACAGCTCGAAGTGGCCATGATCCACCCTGAAGCCGCCGGGTGGGAGACAACCGCCGCCGAGCTGCCTCGCCGAGCACCAGCGCATGCAGCGCCTCATCGACGACCTCCTGT
>JBOGFO010000343.1:0-2351 GCA_050743445.1 Acidimicrobiia bacterium | reverse complement strand
CTCGACATGCACCTCGCCGTGGGCGACTTCTGCGTGATCGCCTCAGCCAGCCCCCAGGAGCTGGTGGAGGCGGCCGCCCGTTCCCTCGGCGCCCACCGGGCGGTCGGTACCCGCGCCCAGGTGGCCGACGGCTGCTTCACCGGAGCCCTGGACGGGCCCTTCTGCCATGGGCGGGGAAAGCTGGCCCGGCTCTGGGTCGAGCTCGGGACCGCCGACCTGTCCGAGGCCACCGCCTACTCCGACTCGACCTCGGATCTCCCGATGCTCAACGCCGCCGGACGCCCGGTGGCGGTCAACCCCGACCGCCGGCTCCGCAAGATGGCGACGGAAGCCGGCTGGCCGGTCGTGCGCCTCACCTAGGCCGCCGGATCGGCGAAGGTGACGGTGACTTCGAGCTCCTCGGCTCCCCTCACCACCGACAGGACCAACGGCTCCTGACCGGAGTCGAGGTCGGCATGGAGCTCCTCCGCCCGGGTCACCGCCCGGCCGCCGGCGCCCACGATGAGATCGCCCACCCGGAGCCCGGCCCGCGCCGCCGCGCCGCCGTCCTCCAGCTCGCGCACGAGCAGCCCGTCGCGCTCTTCGAGGCCGACCGCAGCCCGGAGCTGGCGGGCGGCCCGGGCCCCGACGAGACCCACACCGAGCGTGCGCCGGAGCGGAGTCTCGCCCCGGCCCAGCGCCTCGAGGCGGGCGGCCAGACCAGGCTCGGCGGGCAGGGCGAGATAGACGCCGTCGCCGAGGCGGTGCGTGTTGATCCCCACCAGGCGCCCGGTCCCGTCGACCACCGGGCCGCCGGACGATCCCCGGGGCAGCGGAGCCGTGTGCTCCAGGCCCCCGGCGATGCGCCGGCCCCGAGGGCCCCGGAACGTGCTGCCGGCGGCCGAGACGACCCCGAAACTGACCCGGAGGCCCCGCCCACCCGGATTGGCCAGGGCGAAGACAGGTTCGCCGGCTTCGATCTCCTCCGCCGACCACTCCACCTCGGGTGCCCCGGCCGTGTCGACCTCGATCACGGCCAGGTCCCCGTCCACGTCGACCCCCAGGGCCTGGCCGGTGGCTACCCGGCCGTCGGCGAAGGTCACCGCCACCTCACCGGGCCCCCGCACGTTGTGGGCGTTGGTCACCACGCGGCCGGGACTCACCACCACCCCGGACCCGGTCCCGCCGGCGGCCCGGATGCCGACCACGGCCGGTCCCACCCCGGCGGCCACGGCCCGGGCCGCCTGACCGATCTCCTCGAGCACTCCCATCGACCCTCCTCAGCCACGAATTTCAGGGTAACTTGTGGATTGCAAGTTACCATCGTCGCTAGGATTCGACAACGGTGAGCACGCCTCCTTCCCCCCTCGACGCCGCCCTGGCCCGCGTCGGCGACCGGTGGTCCCTGCTCGTCGTGGAAGCCCTCCTGGCCGGCCCGCAGCGCTTCAACGACCTCCTGGCTGCCGTCCCCGGCGTCGCCACCAACGTCCTCTCCCAGCGCCTCAAGCGCCTCGAGTCCGAGGCGGTGGTGGTGGCCCGCCCCTACTCCGAGCGCCCGCCCCGCTTCAGCTACGAGCTCACCGCCACCGGCGCCGAGCTGGCCGGCGCGCTCCGCCTCCTCGCCGGCTGGGGCGGCGCCGAACTCCCCCGCCACACCGCCTGCGGCACCCCCCTGGAAACCCGCTGGCACTGCCCCACCTGCGCCCGCCCCGTAACCGACCCCACTCGCGACGACCTGCACTACCTCTAACCGGGCGATGAGTCTCGGTACCGAGAGTCGTCTCAGTTGGCAGCGCCCCAGGGAGCCCGGCGAGCGCACGAGACGAGACAGCGGAGGCACCATGACGACCACGCCCGGCAACGCCAGCAGCAACCTCCCCGGCAAGCCGCCCGTCGTCGACCTGGCCACCTGGCAGGCGGCGCGCGAGGAACTGCTGGTCCGCGAGAAGGCGCACACCCGTGAGGGCGACGCGATCGCCTCGGCCCGGCGGCGGCTGCCGATGGTCGAGCTCGACGGCGCGGTCGAGGTCACCGGCATTGACGGGCCGGTCCCGTTCCTCGACCTGTTCCAGGGTCGGGACGAGCTCGTGGTCTACCAGCACATGTGGTTCGACGGCGCGCCGCACCAGGGGCAGTGCGAGGGCTGCACCACCACGGCCTGGCATCTGAAGGACGCCGTCTACCTCAACGCCCGCGGCGTCTCGTTCGCCGTCGTGACCTCGGGTCCGTGGGACGAAGTGGCGGCCTACATCGAGTTCATGGGTTACACCCAGCCCTGGTACTCGGTGCGGGGCGTGGAGGCGCCGGTCGGCGGAGAAATGGGGCACATCGCCTGTTTCCTGCGCGACGGCGACCGCGTGTTCCTCACCTAC
>JBOGFO010000342.1:0-7137 GCA_050743445.1 Acidimicrobiia bacterium | reverse complement strand
GGTCGCCGCCGTCCAGGCCCAGGGCGGGGAAGCCCTCGCCGTCGCCGCCGACGTGGCCGATCCCGCCGCCGTCGACGTGGCCTTCAAGGAGATCGAGGCCACCTTCGGTCCGGTGCAGGTGCTCGTCAACAACGCCGGCGTGACCCGCGACGGGCTCCTCATGCGCATGAGCGACGACGCCTGGTCCGACGTGGTGCGCACCAACCTCGACGGCGCCTTCCACACCATCCGCCGGGCCACCCCGGCCATGGTCCGGGGCCGCTTCGGGCGCATCGTCAACATCGGCTCGGCCGCCGGGCTCACCGGCTCCGCCGGCCAGGTGAACTACGCCGCCGCCAAGGCCGGGCTGGTCGGGCTGACCCGCTCCGTGGCCCGGGAGCTCGCCTCCCGCAACGTCACCGCCAACCTGGTGGCGCCGGGGCCGATCGCCACCGCCATGCTCGACGGCGTCTCCGAGGACCGCCAGGCCGAGCTGGCCAAGCTCACGCCCCTCGGCCGCCTCGGCACGCCCGAGGAGGTGGCCGCCGCCGTCGCCTTCCTGTGCTCGGACGCCGCCGGCTACATCACCGGCGCCGTGCTTGCCGTCGACGGCGGCCTGTCCATGGGACACTGACCGACTTCTTTCCCGAACCATCACAGATCCCGTTCCACCACCCACCAAGGAGAAGGAGACACAGACATGGAGCGCGCAGAGGCGTTCGAGATTCTCAAGGAGGCGGCGGTCGAGGTCCTCGCCGTCGACCAGTCGGCCGTCACCGAGGAAGCCCGGTTCAAGGAAGACCTCGACGCGGACAGCCTCGACCTCGTCGAATTCGTCATGGCCCTCGAAGAGCGCTTCGACATCTCGGTACCCGAAGAGGACCTGGAAGGAATCGAGACGGTCGGCTCCGCCCTCACCCTCGTGCTCGGGAAACTGGGCGCCAACGCATGAACGCGACCGACGCCAGGGGCCGGCCCCGGGTGGCCGTCACCGGCGTCGGGGTGAAAACCCCGGCGGGATGCGACGTGACGACCTTCTGGGACAACGTCCTGGCCGGCCGCGCCAGCGCCGGGCCGATCACCAACTTCGACGCCTCCGAGATGCCGGTGCGCTTCGCCTGCGAGGTGAAGGACTTCGACGCCGTCGCCTACCTCGGGCCCAAGGAGGTCCGCCGGGTCGACCGGGTGGCCCAGCTCGGATTCGCCGCCGCCATCGACGCCCTGCGCGACGCGGGCGAGCCGGTCGCCGACCCGGCCCGCAGCGCGGTGGTGTCGGGCACCGGCATCGGCGGGCTGGGCACCATGGAGGTCCAGATCGGAGTGCTGAACGAGCGGGGCGCCTCGCGGGTGACCCCGTTTCTCGTCCCGATGATGATGCCCAACGCCACCCCGGCCATGATCGCCATGGAGCTGGGCTGGACGGGCCCCAACCTCTGCGTGGCGACGGCCTGCGCCGCCAGCACCCACGCCATCGGAGAGGCGGCCCGGCTCATCCGCGACGGCACCACCGACGTGGTCCTGGCCGGTGGCACCGAAGCCGTCATCGTCCCCGTGGCCGTGGCCGCCTTCGCCCGCATGGGTGCGCTGTCCGGCCGCCACGACGACCCGGCCCGGGCGTCACGGCCCTTCGACGTCGACCGGGACGGCTTCGTCATGGGCGAAGGGGCCGCGTTCCTGACGCTCGAGCGGCTCGACCGGGCCCAGGCCCGGGGAGCCCACATCTACGGCGAGGTCATCGGCTACGGCCGCAACGCCGATGCCCACCACATCACGGCGCCGTCACCCGGCGGGGCCGGGGCGGCGGCGTGCATGCAGCTGGCCCTGGACGACGCCGGCCTCGAGCCCGGCGCCATCGGCCACATCAACGCCCACGGCACCTCCACGCCGCTCAACGACGCCTCGGAGTCGGAAGCACTGGTGAAGGTGTTCGGCGAGACGCCGCCTCCGGTCACCTCCATCAAGGGGGTCACCGGCCATCTCATCGGCGCCGCCGGTGGGGTCGAAGCCGTGGCCTGCCTGCTGGCCCTGCGGGACGGGTTGGTCCCGCCCACCGCCAACCACGAGAAGACCGATCCCGAGATCACCATCGACGTGGTGGCCGGGTCCCCCCGGGAGGTGACAGGCCCCGTCCTGTCCAACTCCTTCGGGTTCGGGGGCCACAACGCCACGTTGATCTTCGGACCCACCGGCTGACGGGAGCAACGGCGGCGTGACACTCCACCTCGACGGAGGCGGCTCCCTGCCCGTAGCGGCGGGGAGCTCCACCGCGGTTACGGCCAGCCTGCGGTCCATCGACGGCCGGACGGTGGCCTACTTCCGGCTCGAGGGCGGGAAGCACCGGGGCGCGATCGGCCCGCCCGAGGGGATCGTGCTGGAGCGCATCGTCGGGCGCGCCGTGGAGCTCGGCCTGCCCCTGGTGGGCGTGCTGTCGACCTCGGGGGCGGACATCCACGAGGGGGTCGCCTCGCTCCACGCCTGGGGCCGGGTGGCCCGGGCCGTGGTGCAGGCCTCGGGCGTGGTCCCCATCGTCCTCGCCGTCATCGGGCCGTGCACGTCCGGGCCGGCGCTGCTCCTGGGCGTCGCCGACCACGTGGTCATGACCCCCGACGCCTTCGCCTACGTCAGCGGCCCCGATGCCATCGCCGAGTTCACCGGGGTCCGCATGGACCGCCTCGCCCTCGGCGGCGGCGCCGTCCACGACAGCCGGACGGGCGTGGCCTCGCTGGTGGCGGCGGACGAGGACGACGCCCTCCTGGCCATCGCCGACCTGCTGGCCTATCTCCCCTCCCACCATCTCCAGGACCCGCCCACCGAGGTGACCGACGACCCGGTCGGCCGGCTGTGCCGGCGGGCGGCCGACGTCGTCCCGGCCGAGGGGCGGGCCGCCTACGACGTGCGCACCGTGCTGGCCGACGTCCTCGACGCCGGGACCTTCCTCGAGGTGCGGGCCCGCTACGCCTCCAACATGGTGACCGGCTACGGCCGCCTCGGAGGCCGGGTGGTGGCCATCATCGCCAACCAGCCCGGCGTGCGGGCCGGGACCCTCGACATCGAGGCCTCCCGCAAGGCGGCGCGCTTCGTCCAGTGCGCCGACGCCTTCAACACCCCCATCCTCACCGTCGTCGACACCCCGGGCTTCGAGCCGGGCAAGGACCTCGAGTGGAGGGGGATGATCCGCCACGGCGCCGAGCTCGTCCACGCCTACGCCGCCGCCACCGTGCCCCGGCTGTGCCTGGTGGTCCGCAAGGCCTACGGCGGGGCCTACATCGTCATGGACTCCAAGGAGCTCGGCAACGACGCCTGCTACGCCTGGCCCGGCGCCGAGATCGCCGTCATGGGGGCGAAGGGTGCCGTCCAGGTCCTCTTCGGCAAACGGCTGGCCGCCATGGAGACCGACACCGAGCGTGACCAGACCCGGGCCGGCCTGGAGGCGGACTACGAGGCCCGCTTCTGCACCCCGGTGATGGCCGCCGAACGCGGCCTGGTCGACGACATCATCGACCCCCTGGACACCCGGCGGGTGCTGGCCGGAGCGCTGGCCGGCCTGGCCAGCAAGCGGGAGCGCCGTACCACCCGCAAGCACAGCATCTCCCCCTGTTGACGCCCGAGGCTCCGGAGGGCCCCATGCTCCTCGACGGCAAGCGCATCCTCATCACCGGCGTGCTCACCGACGACTCCATCGCCTTCGCGGTGGCCAAGGTGGCGCAGGAACAGGGCGCCGACATCCTCCTCACCTCCTTCGGGCGGGCCATGAGCCTCACCAGGCGCACGGCCCGGCGGCTCCCCGCCGAACCCGAGGTCCTCGAGCTCGACGTCACCGATGCTGAGCATCTTGAGACCGTCCGCACCGAGATCACCAAGCGCTGGGGCCGCCTCGACGGGGTGCTCCACGCCATCGGCTTCGCGCCCGAGACCTGCCTGGGCGGCGACTTCCTCCGGGCCGGCTGGGACGACGTGGCCACCACCCTGCACGTCTCCGCCTACTCCCTCAAGGCCCTGGCCGACCTCGCCCTGCCCCTCATGAAGGAGGGGGGCGGGTCCATCGTGGGCCTCGACTTCGACGCCGCCGTGGCCTGGCCGGCCTACGACTGGATGGGGGTGGCCAAGGCCGCGCTCGAGTCCACGTCCCGGTACCTGGCCCGTGACCTGGGCCCGGCCGGCATCCGGGTGAACCTGGTGGCCGCCGGCCCCGTGCGCACCGTGGCCGCCCGGTCCATTGCCGGCTTCAGCCGCTTCGAGGAGGCGTGGGCTCCCCGGGCCCCGCTGGGCTGGGACGTCAACAACGCCGAGCCCGTGGCCAAGGCCTGCGTCGCCCTCTTCTCCGACTGGTTCCCCGCCACCACCGGCGAGATCATCCACGTCGACGGCGGCTACCACGCCCTGGGGGCGTAGCCGCCGTCGGCGGTGGATGTCAGTTCACGTGGACGAAGACGTCCTGGCCGCTGGTGCCGCCGACCGCCAGGTTGGTCGCCTTCGAGTCGAAGGCCACGAAGCGGCCGTCCATGCTGATGGCGGGGCTCAGGCTCTCGGCGTTGCCCGGCTCGCCGGCGCTGGAGACACTGATCCGGGTGGTGGACCCGGTCCCGTGGTCGTAGAGGAAGACGTCGGGACACGTGGGGGCGTAGGTGGTCGCCGGACAGGTGGTGGTGTCCCCGGCGACGAGGTCACCAGCCTCCGACCAGTACGTCACGAAGCGGCCATCCCCGCTGATCGAGGCGTCGGCGCTGTCCCCGTTGGCCTGCCCGCCGCCGGTGGAGTTCGTGATCCGGGTGACGGCTTCGTTGCTCAGGTCCTTGAGGTAGATGTCCTGGGTCCCGTTGTCCTGGCCGGCCACCAGGTTGGTGGCGCTGGAGGCGAACGCCACCCAGCGGCCGGTGGCGCTGATCGAGGGGCTCAGGCTGCCGTTGTTGGTCTGGGCACCGGCCCCGTCGACGCTGACCCGCCGTGTCTGGCCGGACTGCGTGTCCCGGACGAAGATGTCGTACTTGGCGTTGGTGTCGTTGGCCACCAGGTTGCCGGCGAGCGAGTTGAAGGCCACGTACCGGCCGTCGCCACTGATCGAGGGGCGGTCGCTGTCACCGTTCCCCGCCCGCCGGTCCGAGGTGGCACTGACCAGGCTGGTGTTACCGCTGGCCACTTCGTAGAGGAAGACGTCGTTGGCGTTGTTGTTGTCGTTGAACTGACCGGGCAGCGGCAGGCCGGAGCCGGCCCCCACCAGGTTGGTGGCGTCCGATTCGAAGGCCACGAAGCGACCGTCGCGGCTGACCACCGGCCGCTTGCTGTCGGCGTTGCCCTGGGTGCCGCTGCTACTCACGCTCACCCGGGTCGTGCTCACCGCGCCGGCCTCGTCGTAGACGCCGTCACCATCGGTGTCCCGGTCTCGCAGGAAGGCGTCGGCGTGTTCGTTGGTGTCGTTCGACACGAGGTTGTCGGCGTCAGACCACCAGGCGACATAGCGGCCGTTGGCCGAGATGGTCGGCCGCTGGTTGCCGGGGCACGTCGGGCAGGTCGGACCAGCCGACTCCGTGCCGTCGCTGCTGACGCTGAGGCGCGTGTAGCCGCCCGTGGCCCGGTCGTAGACGAACACGTCCCGGATCCCGTTGGCGTCGCGGGTCGTCCCGTCCGGGTTCTTGCCCAGGATGTTGTCGGCGCTCGAGTCGAAGGCCACGAAACGGCCGTTGGCACTCACCCACGGCCGGAAGGCGTCCCCACCGCCGGTCGTGCCCTTGTCGATGCGGCTCGTGGTCCCCGCCCCGCCCCAGTCGCCAAGCGGCGCCGGGTCACCCGGCAGGCCGAGGGGCGGAGGTTGCGTGGTCGGGGTGGAGCCGGGCTGGGTGGTGGGCGCCGTGCCCGGCTGCGTGGTCGGAGAGGTGCCTCCGGGCCCGGGCGACGTGGCGCCCGGCGATCCACCGGTCCCGGGGCCGGGCAGCGCCGGGGCGTTCAGGCTGACGGCGGCCATGCCCACGATGGGCTGGTTGAGGCGGACATCGCCGGTGGAACCGTGGAAGGTGGCGTCGCCGAAGGAGAAGATGCCGCCGTCCGAGGCGACCAGCCAGTAGCCGGCACCGGTCGGCGTCGAGGCCATACCGACCACGGGCAGGGTGAGCGGGCGACCGCCCATCGAGCCGTGGAACTTGGCGTCACCGAAGGGGTAGACGGCGCCGTCGGAGGCGACCAGCCAGTAGCCCCTGCCGCTCGGGCTCGAGGCCATGCCCACGATGGGCGCCCGCAGCGTGGTGGAGCCGGTGGAGCCCCAGAACTTGGCGTCGCCGAAGACGAACATCCCGCCGTCGGCGGCCACGAACCAGTAGCCCTTGCCCGTCGGGGTGGCGGCCATGCCCACGATGGGCTTGTTGAGGCGCACGCTGCCCATCGAGCCATGGAAGCCGGCGTCACCGAAGGAGAAGATGCCGCCGTCGGCGGCCACGAACCAGTAGCCGGCGCCGGTCGGGGTGGGGGCCATGCCCACGATGGGCTTGTTGAGGCGCACGCTGCCCGTCGAGCCGAAGAAGCCGGCATCGTCGAAGGAGAAGATGCCGCCGTCAGAGGCCACGAACCAGTAGCCGCGGCTAGTAGGGCCGGCGGCGTTGGCACCCGGACCGGACACCACCGGGACGACGGCGAGCAAGAGTGCGGACAGCACGGCCAAACGGCCGGCACAGGCTCGGAGATGCTTCATGGGGGTCGTACCTCGCGCGGGGGGCGGACTACTTACGGGATGACTTCTCCCCCGGCGGTGCGAACCCCTGTTTTCGGGGCGAGACTTTCGGCCGGCGGGCGTCACCTACCGGCCCAATCCGGATCGAGGGTTACGAACCGGGCGCCGGTGCGGTGCTCGAGGTGGTAGTGGCCGGCTCCGCCGGCGGTGCCGGATCGGCGGGGGCACCTGGGTCGGCTGCCTCCCCCTCGCAGTTGACGACCCGCTCGGTCTCGCAGGCGTCCTCACCGGGACCACCGTTGGCCCGGTCGAAACCGTCGCCGCCGGTGATCTTGTCTTCGCCACCCATGCCGCAGATCCTGTCGTCGCCGGCGTCGGCGACGATGACGTCGTCACCTTCGGTCCCGACGATGATGTCGTTGCCGGTGGTGCCGGCGATCGTCCCGTCGCCCGGAGCGGCGTCGGTGTCACCCGTGATGGTCGCCGGCGCACCCAGGCAG